>LJTS01000155.1 GCA_001304425.1 Betaproteobacteria bacterium SG8_40 | reverse complement strand
ACCCTGGGCCGCCTCTATGGAAACCGTGAAATTCGTCCCGAGCCGCGACCGGTTGGCACCCACCATAGGCGGGAGATTGAGTTGCTGGCATCGCCCCGCAGTCAGCGTCAGGCAAATCAGGCCGCGGCCGTACCTGGCCATGAAATTGATGTTCTCCGGCGTCGCGAACTCTGCGGCGAGAACCAGGTCACCTTCATTCTCGCGGTCTTCCTCGTCGACCAGAATGACCATCCGGCCGTCACGCAATTCGGCAATGATCTCCGGGATGCTGCTGATTCCGGCGCTCATGTTCCGGCCCCCGTATCCCCCAGCATTCTCTCAACGTAACGCGCCACCAGATCAATCTCCAGATTCACTCGGCTGCCTTTGCGAAGATCACCGAGATTGGTGACCGCCAGCGTATGCGGAATGAGGTTAACCGAAAACACGCCGCTGTCGACGCTGTTCACCGTCAGGCTCACGCCATTGACCGTGACCGATCCCTTGCGGGCAAAAAAACGCGCCAGCGCCTCGGGGAAACGCAGGCGCATCACGCGGTTGCCGTCGGTTTCCGTTACCTCGTCGACTTCGCCCACGGCATCGACGTGGCCGCTGACGAGGTGGCCGCCAATGCGCGTATCGAGACGCAGCGACTTTTCCAGATTCACGCGATCCGCTTCATGAAAGCCAATCGTGACATCGAGCGTTTCCGCCGATACGTCGAAGTCTATCGATTGCGCGCCGAGACTCTTCACGGTCAGGCACACCCCGCTGACGGCAATGCTGTCTCCGATGGAGACGTCGGAAAGATCGAGTCCGGCGCTCTCGATGCGCACCGCTGCGGTTCTGCCCAAGGGCGATACCGACGTGACTGTGCCGACTGCCTCTATGATTCCGGTAAACATATTCAGTTACTCAATCGCGCACGCAGTCGTATGTCCGGCCCGATCCGGCGCATCTCGGTAATATCGAGCTCCGGCACCCCGTCCATGCTGGTCAATCCGCCGAGGTCAAACATGCCGCGGCCGCCAGCGCCGAGCAATTTGGGCGCATAGTAAAGCAACAGTTCGTCGACGGCAGCGGCGCGCAGCAGCGCCGTGTGCAGGTTGATACCCGCCTCGACCAGCACCTCATTGATCCCCCGCGCTGCCAGCTCTGTGACCAGCCGCTGCAGATCGACCTTGCCGTGCTGATCAGGCAAAACCAGCACCTCGGCGCCCACATCGGTTATCCGGGCAATTTTCGTCACGTCACTGCTTGCGGTCGCAACGAGAACGCCACCGCCGGCAAAGATCTTCGACTCCGGCGCGGCCCGCAGCCGGCTGTCGACGACGATGCGAAGCGGCTGCCGCGACGTTTGCACATCCCGCACCGTCAGACGCGGGTCATCTTCGGTCAGCGTGCCAATCCCCGTCATGATTGCGCACGAGCGCGCGCGCCAGCGATGTGCGTCGCGGCGCGCCTGGACGCTGGTAATCCACTGGCTGGCGCCGTTCTCCAGTGCCGTCTTGCCATCCAGCCCGGACGCTATCTTTACCCGCATCCACGGTTTCCCGCGGGTCATGCGCGATACGTAGCCTACGTTCAGTTCCCGCGCCTGGGACTCGAGAACACCGCACTCGACCGCAATACCGGCATCGCGCAGGCGCTGGATGCCGGCACCACTCACCACCGGATTGGGATCGCGCATGGCGACGACAACGCGCCCTACGCCGGCGCGTATCAGCGCATCGGCGCACGGTGGCGTGCGCCCCTGATGGCTGCACGGTTCCAGAGTCACGTAAACGGTCGCGTTCCTCGCGGCACCCCCGGCCCGCTTGAGCGCAGCGACCTCGGCATGCGCGCTGCCAGCTTTCTCATGCCAGCCTTCCCCCACAGTGCGGCCATCACCCACGATGACACAGCCGACGCGCGGGTTCGGCGTTGTCGTGTACATCCCATTTTCGGCCAGTCGCAGCGCCCTGGCCATGAACAGGTAATCGTCGTTCATCACTTCCTGCGACGCGTAGCCGGTTTCTGCACTTCCTTGATCGCATCACGGAAGTCGTCCACGTCCTGAAAATCCTTGTACACGGACGCAAACCGGATGTAAGCGACCTTGTCGAGCTTGTACAACTCTTTCATCACCAGTTCGCCGACTCGGCGCGACTGCACTTCGCGTTCGCCGAGAGACAGCAAGCGTTGCTTGATGCGCCCGATCGCGTCTTCGACGAGGTTGGCCGGCACCGGCCGCCGGTGCAGCGCACGCAGGAAACCGGTGCGCAATTTTTCTTCCTTGAACTCTTCCCGGTAGCCGTTGGACTTGACCATCTGCGGCATACGCAACTCAACCGTCTCATACGTGGTAAACCGCTTTTCGCACTCGAGGCAGCGTCGCCGCCGGCGAATGCTGTCGCCCTCCTCGGACACGCGCGAATCGACCACCTGGGTGTCGGCACAATTACAGAAGGGGCATTTCACGACCGCTTGCTCCAGGCTGTACTGCCCGCACGCTGCCCGGCCAGACATGCCGGCCGAGGAAGCGGACGGGCTGTGGATGACGGCATGGCAATACGTTTATCGCAAACAGGGACCTCGACCGGCCAAATCGATGCCGGCGGGCGGGAATCCGTTAGCCGTAAACCGGGAATCTGCGACACAAGTCACTCACCGCACCGCGCACCCGCTTCAGATTCGCTTCATCCTGCGGTGCATCGAGGACGTCGGCGATCAGCCCGCCGAGTTCGCGCGCCTCTTCATCGCGAAAACCCCGCGTCGTCATGGCCGGCGAGCCAATGCGTATGCCGCTGGTGACGAACGGCTTCTCGGGATCATTCGGGATCGCATTCTTGTTCACGGTGATATGCGCACGTTCGAGGGCCGCTTCGGCAGCCTTGCCGGTCACATGCTTTGATGTCAGATCGACCAGGAACATGTGGCACTCGGTGCGCCCGGACACGATGCGCACGCCCCGCTGCTGCAGGGTCTCCGCCATCACCTTCGCATTGACCAGTACCTGCTGCTGATAGTCCTTGAAGCCGGGCTGCATCGCTTCCTGGAACGCAACGGCCTTGGCCGCAATGACGTGCATCAGCGGCCCGCCCTGGTTGCCGGGAAAAATTGCCGAGTTGATCGGTTTCTCGTACTCGGCATTGCCGAGAATGATTCCGCCTCTCGGCCCGCGCAAGGTCTTGTGCGTGGTGCTGGTGACGAAATCGGCAACGCCGACCGGACTCGGATAGAGGCCGGTTGCAACCAGACCCGCGTAGTGCGCCATGTCCGCCATCAGATAGGCGTCGACGCTGTCGGCGACGTCGGCAAAACGCTTCCAGTCGATGGCAAGCGAGTAGGCGGACGCACCGGCAATGATCATTCTCGGACGGTGCTCCTTGGCGAGCCGCTCCACCTCGTCGTAGTCGATCTCTTCGTTCTTGTCCAGACCGTAGCTGACGACGTGAAATAGCTTGCCGCTGAAGTTCACCGGCGAGCCGTGCGTCAGGTGACCGCCGTGCGCCAGCGACATTCCGAGAATCGTGTCGCCGGGCTGCAGCATCGCCAGATAGACGCCGGCGTTGGCCTGGCTTCCCGAATGCGGCTGGACGTTGGCGACATCGGCATTGAACAACTTCTTGACACGCTCGATTGCCAGCCGTTCGGCAATATCGACGAACTCGCAACCACCGTAGTAGCGCTTGCCCGGGTAGCCCTCGGCGTATTTGTTGGTCAGCACCGAACCCTGCGCCTCGAGCACCCGGGGGCTGGCGTAGTTCTCGGATGCAATCAGTTCGATATGCGCTTCCTGCCGGGTGCGTTCGGATTCGATCGCCTGCCACAGTTCAGGATCAAAACTCTTGATGGTGTCGTCTGCAGTAAACATGGGCGGTACAGGAGGGAAATGCGGGCAATTCTAGCACCTTGCAGCGCAGCAACAGCCACCGCCGCGCAAACCGGCAGCGCCGGCCAACGGCGGAACGTCCTGCCCTGGCGGCACTTTTCCCACGGAATTGCCCTGCACGCCTGCCGAAATGGCTCAGGAAAGCGCAACCGACAACAGCGGCTCGAGGTTTGACCAGGCGTAGCGAAACTTCGTGTACGACCCGCCGTCCGGGGGACGCCAGGTACCCTCGCCGGACCTGACTCCGCCCATCTTCTCGTAGAACCGGATCGCCGGCGCATTGGATTCCAGCACCCACAGATACAACCCGCATCCCGGATAGGCCGCGAGGCTCCATCCGGCAACCAGTTGCATCAACGCCTTGCCGATACCGAGGCGCTTGTGCTCGGCAGCTACGTGGAGATTGTCAAGAAAGCTCCCCCACTTCGCATCCTCGCCCCCATAGGTACAGGCAAATCCGACGACCTGGTCGTTGACCTCGGCCACGCAGACATGCTGATTGGCCGCAGCCGAATGGAACCGTTGTTCCCAAAGCGCCAGCCGTTCGGAGAATATTTTCCGGTCGAGGTAGTCGTCCTGAAGCATGCCGCGATAGGCATTACGCCAGCTCTCGGCGTGAAGGTTGGCAATGGCGGCAACGTCGTCGATGACTGCCAGTCGCGTTTTCATTCCTGCTCTCTGGGCCTGCATGGCCAATTCAAACGCGCACTTTCGCCGCATGCCGGCGCCGCGTCAAGAATGCTGCGGACCGCAACGACGCGCGCGTTACGACGCGGTCGGGTTGCCCGGCGTATCGAGAATCAGCTGATAGAAGGCCAGGTCGAGCCAGCGCCCGAACTTGAACCCGGCATGACGGAGGGTGCCGGCATGCGTGAAGCCGAGTTTCTCGTGCAGGCCGATGCTGGCGTCGTTGCTGGCGTCGACCCCGCCCACCATGACGTGATAGTCCTGCTGCCGGGCCCTATCGATCAGCGCCCGCATCAGCGCCGCCGCAACACCCCTCCTGCGGTAATCGGCATCCACATAGACGGAATGCTCGACCATGTACTTGTATGCCGCGTGCGGCCTGAAAACGCCGTAACTGGCAAAACCGAGCAAAGCCCCGGCCTCGCCCTGCATGCCGAGAACCGGGAAACGTCCCTCGGCCTTGCCGTCGAACCACGCGCCCATGCTCCCTGTCGAGCGCGGCTGGTAATCGTACAGGGCGGTGCTATTGACGATCGCGTGGTTGAGCAGGCGCAGGATGGCCCCGGCATGTTGCTCCCGAGTGCACTCTATGAGGCGCATCCGCCCTCCGGCCACAAAGGCCTGTTCAGGACCGGGTGTTGTCCCGGAATGCATCGAGATGGCGCTGCACTTCGGGCAGAGAGCGAATCATCGCCGCTTCGATCTCGCGCGTCACCTCTTCCATGTGGCGGAATACCGCTCCCATCAGCGGAATCGTCAACATCTTCCAGTAATGCAGTCCCGGGCAATATTCACTGTCGGGGCTGCAGGCGATGAACGCATAGGCTTCCGGATTGCGTTTGGAAAAATGCACATCTTCGCGCGGAATACGGGTCAACGCCGCTCTTTGCAGGGACTTCAGTTGCTGTTGCGTCTCTTGCGTTTCGTAATCGAAACGGTCGGTGAAGGTGTAATAGAACAACGTGGTCTCGCCCAGGTACCAGTCCATCAGGCGCCGTTGCTTGATGCCGCCTTCGGTTTGGAAATGGTCGGCGATAACCGATGCCTGTTCGCCGCTGAAATTCTCCAGAGTGTATTTGGTCCAGATTTCCGTCAGCCACGCATCTTCGATGAAACGCGTCCCCAGCACCTTGTCGCCCGCCGCGAGAAGCTCAGCCTTCGCAGCCTGCCACTCGGGCCGGTCCTGCCACCACAGGTCGCCGAGGTCTTGTTCGCGGCCCCACTGCACCAGAAGTTTGTGTGCCGCGCGTACCGCTTGCTGCCGGATCATCAGTTCGCCGCCCTTGAGGATGAGCGTGTTGTCATGACTCTCAACGACGCGATCGACCGCTTCGCGCGTGTATTTCTCCTGCTCCTGCGCCTCGGTTTCGGCATCGGTCCGGTTCTCGGCAGGGGCCGGCAGCGACACCGACATCATCACGGGAAAGATCACGGCCAGTGGCAAGCCGCGCAGAATCCATTTCATGCTCTATCCTTGTTCAGACAATGACTCGGAAAAACGTGAATTATCCGGCAATCGGGGCAAGCGTGGACCGGGCCGGGCTCAGGAAAAAGCGGCACGCACCCACGCGCCGACGTAATGCGACAGCACGACCACCAGCAGCGCGATCGCCACGTGCTCACCCACCGCCCGCCAGACCGGCGCTTGCTGCAAGCGCGCGGTAAAGTAACTCATCGCGGTGACAATGGCCAAACCCCATACCACGCCAACGATCACCGCCTGGTCCAGCGGCAGCCAGAACAACGGCAGCAGAAACGAAATCGCCACCACGAACTTCGATATGAATGTCCACAGGGTCGCGGCCCAGATGTGCGCTCGCGTCGACTCCGGGTCGGATTCCTGCGCCAGATGGATCCCCAGCGCATCCGACATGGAATCTGAAATCGCAATGACGAGCACGCCACCGAAAACCGCCGCAAGCGAACGCGTGCCGGACTGCAACCCGACCATCAGCCCGAGCGTCGTGATGACCCCCGACGTGGCCCCAAAGAAAAGGCCAGTCCGCGTCCCCTTGTCGATCAGCACTGAACCACCTCCCTTGCGGTTGCACCATTCACAATATTAACCGCCAATGCCGGCTTGCCGCCGCCGCAAACGCAC
>LJTS01000154.1 GCA_001304425.1 Betaproteobacteria bacterium SG8_40 | reverse complement strand
CCCCAGAGGCCGGACCCGGCCCGACCGGTTTCGAACAACGTGCTTCCGACAGCCTAACGCGCCCTGTTTACGAGATCAATCGACAGACATTGCGCGCGAGGTTGCAGGCAGGCGCGGGAAACCGCTGAAATATTCTTTCGGAACTGGCGGCGGTCCGCTTCGCGGTGATAAGCTGCCGACAAGTCGCGCGCCGGAATCGCGCCCTTCATTCGGAGCAAAACGTATGGATAAGGAAGCCGGTCTCGTACAGGCACTCATGGGAGGCATGTCGACGATCACCGATCATGTCCTGTCCTATTTGCCCAACATCGTCGGCGCAGTTGCGCTGCTGATAGCCGGATGGTTGCTGGGGCGGCTGCTGCGCGCGCTGACCTGGCGGACCGCACGCCTGCTCGACAAGCTGATCTCACGTGCCGTCGGTCCGGGTGCCGAGCGCCTGCACATGGGCAACGCTTCCAGGGTACTCGGCACGATCGTCTTCTGGGTCGTGCTGCTGTTCTTTGCAACGGCTGCCACCGAGGTGCTGGGCCTTGCGCCGTTTACCGACTGGCTCAGCCGCTTCGTGGCCTACCTGCCGACGTTTGCCGCCGGCGTCCTGATCATGGCAGCCGGCTACGCGGTGTCGCGCGTCGTCGCCGACCTGGTCAGCACGGCCGCGCCCGGCTTCACACCCGCGCAGCGGGCCGGACTGGCGCGCGTCGCGCAGATAACGATTATTGCCGGCGCGGTCCTGGTCGGCGCCGACCAGATCGGCATCAAGGTCACGTTTCTGGTCGTTTTCATCGCTGCCATCGCCGCTGCCATCGCCGGCGGGCTGGCGCTGTCGGTCGGTCTCGGCGCGCGCGACTATGTCGCCAACCTGATCGGTGCACACCATCTGCGCGAATCGCTGAGTGTCGGCCAGGTGATACGCGTGGGAGAGAACGAAGGGCGGGTTGTCGACATCACATCCACGGCGCTGATCCTGGATGCCGGCAACGGCAGGGTCAGCGTGCCCGCGCGCGTCTATAACGAACAACCGATCACCGTGATTGCGAGTGACTCGAATGGCTAACGCCGAAACGCTGACACTGGCTTTCGTGACCGGGCATCCGGCCGAAGCAGCCCGCATCCTGGAACGACTCAACACAGTCGACGCCGCAGCACTGTTCGAACGAGTGCCGGCGCGTGCCGGGGCGCCAGTACTCAATGCGATGCTGCCGACCATCGCCGCCCGAATCCTGACTGAACTGCAAGCCGGCACCGCCCAATCATTGCTGGCGGTGATCGGCACGCAGGCAGCCGTATCGATTCTGCGCCAGATTGCCGAACCGCAAAGAAGCGAGCTGGTTGCAACCCTGCCAACGGCGGCAGCAATGGCGTCGCGCTTGCTGTTGCACTACCCGAACGACTCGGTCGGCGCATGGATCGACCCGGACATCGTCGTGTTTCCGCCGGGGACAACCGTCAGCGAGGCGCTCGCCCGCATCAGTAGCGGCAATGAACCACAGGTCGAACTGGTGTTTTCGGTCGATCATGACCAGCGCCTGACCGGTGTCACCAGTCTGCACAACCTGCTGCGTGCACCGGGCGACAGAAAACTGTCGAGCATTGCTTCGACGCCGCCGGTGGTGTTGACCGGAATCGCCACCGTCAACGGTGTCGCGAGGCGGCGCGGCTGGCAACAGACGTCGGTCCTGCCTGTCACCGACCGGAGCGGAAAACCGATCGGCGTGCTGCGCAGGGGCGCGCTCGACCGCGCGCTGGCCCGCGCAAACCGGCAACTGCCAACCGACAACAGCGAACTGCTGGTGAGCATGTTCGCGAGCGGCTACTGGAACGCGTTCTCGGCGCTCGCGCATGCCATCGTTTCGTTGCTGCCGGGTGCCAAATCGATTACATCGGACAAATCGTGAGCGAAACCACACTGCCGGCCGTGCTGGCGCTCAATGAGCGCTTCCTCCTCGACTACCCGGTCGAGGCGGCGCGAAAACTCGAATCCATGCCGGCTGCCGAAGCTGCCGAGCTGCTCGCGGCGCAACCACAGCATGCCGCCGTAGCGACGTGGCAGTTTCTCGCACCGGACATCGCCAATGCGGTTCTCGAAACGTTGCCGGTAGCGACCGGCGCGTATCTACTCACCCAGTCGGTGCCCGAGGCCAGCGCGGCCGTGCTGGTGCGTCTTTCCGCCGAGGATCGCGACCGTTGGCTTGCCAGCCTCGACCCGCAGGTAGCCCGCGAACTGCGCGAGTTGCTGAATTATCCGGACAATTCGGCCGGCAGGCTGATGGACCCGAAGGTCAGTTACGTTCGCTCCGATCTCACCGTCGGCGAAGCGCTGGACCGGTTGCGCGCGATGAAGCGCAGAGGACTGCGCGAACTGTTCGTGGTGGACGGCAACGGCCGCCTGACCGGACGCGTCGAACTGCACGACCTGGCCGTTACGGACCACGCACTTTCCCTGGACGACATCACGCAACCGCTGCTGGCGGCGGCGAGGGATCTGGACCCGCGTGAAGACGTCGTCGAGTTGCTGCAGAAACGGCCCATCACCGAGCTGCCCGTGGTCAATCATGACGGGCGTTTTGTCGGCGTGATTCACCAGGACGCATTGATGTCGGCGGTGGAACAGGAAACCAGTCTCGACATCCAGACCATGGTCGGTGCCAGCCGCGACGAACGGGCAATGTCGAGCGCGATGTTCGCCGTGCGAAAGCGGCTGCCCTGGCTGCAGATCAACCTGTTGACGGCATTTCTTGCGGCAACGGTTGTCGGTTTGTTCGAGAGCACGATTGCCAAGTTCACCGCGCTGGCGGTACTGCTGCCGGTCGTTGCCGGGCAATCGGGAAACGCCGGCGCTCAGGCGCTGGCGGTCACCATGCGCGGCATCGTCCTGCGCGAGATCACACTGCGCTCATGGCCGCGCATGGTGTGGAAGGAAGCGAGCGTCGGCCTTGCCAACGGACTCGCTGTTGCGCTCACCACCGCGATCGGCGTCTGGGTGTGGAGCGGTTCCGCCGGACTCGTCCTGATCATTGCGCTGTCGATGGTGATATCGATGGTTATTGCCGGTGTCGCGGGTGCGCTAACGCCCATCCTGCTGCATCGCTTCGGTCAGGACCCGGCGCAGTCATCATCGATTGTGCTCACGACGGTCACCGATGTTGCCGGCTTCATGTCGTTTCTGGGCATCGCCACGCTGCTCTCGCAACTGCTCGTCTAGCCGTCAGACTCCCCGGGTTCCACCTTGACGGTGATATCCAGCGTCTCGCCGCCACCACCCTTGAACAAGGTGCCGGTCGTAGGCGTGGCGTCGCGATAGTTTCGCCCGCATGCCACGCGCACGTGCTCCTGCCCGACCAGTGTGCCGTTGGTCGGATCGAACCCGACCCATCCGGCGCCCGGAAGGTAGAGCTCCGCCCACGCATGCGACGCTTCGGACTGGATCGGGTTGTCAGCGGTGGCGTGCGTATCGACGTAACCAACGCGGTAACGCGCGGGGATGTTCATCAGCCTCGCCATGCAGATCAGCAAATTGGCAAAGTCCTGGCACACGCCCTGATGGCTGTCGAAGACCTCATACGGCGTCGTTTCCAGCGTTGTCGCGCCGGGAAGGTATTTGAAGTCACGGTAAATCGTGCGGTTCATATCCGTGAGCATTTCCCGCAAGCTGTATTCGTTACGGTCCGCGAAGCTCATTGCAAAGTCCAGCAGTTCCGTCAGGTGCGTCTCCGGCAACTCGGGCGGGAGCAAGTAGGCGGACATCATCTGACGTTGCCACGGCATCCACACCAGCGGAATCTGTTCGCGGGCGTGCGGGATGCGCGCGTCCAGCGCCTCTTCGTAGTTGATCCGTACGCGCGATTTGGCGCACACCGCGAACTCGGTAAACGGCTGGCTGACGATCAGCTCGATACTGTGGTTCCCGAAAACGTCTTCATAACGATGCACCTGGCCATCGACACTGATGCGCAGGTCATAGTCTTCCAGCGTCTGCGTTGAATCCTGCACCGGCTGTAACCGCAGGACATGCTGGCTGGCTTCCACCGGTCGCTCGTAACTGTAAACCGTCTCGTGCAGCACACTCAGGAAACGGTGCGGATGTTCCGTCGCCGTGGCATCTTTCTTCTTGCTCCAGTGCAAAGGCCAATCGCGCGCCGAGAGGGGCGCGCGGGGCACCCTGACCGGCGCGACCGGTGCCGCCGAATGCGCCGGCCGCGTATCGGGACGGCGAGCGGGCGGGAACAGCGCGACAATATCTGTGTCGCCGGTCGCGGCGCGCTGCACGGTTTGCTGCTGCAGTGAATCACCCCGGTCCCACACGTTCAGGCTGTCCCAGTAGATCTGCCCGCGCCGTGCAACCAGCAGCTGGCCGCCGGCCATCCGTACCCATGCCTCGCTCGAAAGCGGCGTGGTGGCAAAAATGACGAAAGTGCGGTTCGACTGGTGGGGTTCGAGATCCAGGCCCAGCACATCGTTACCCAACGGCGTGTTCTCATGGTGAGGAAGGCGCCGGCTCCAGTAGATCGGCTGCACCACTTCACGGTCCTGGTAAACGACCAGCGACTGCCCGTCGGTCAGCATCAGGTTCAGCGAACCGAGTTCATTGACTGCGCGCAGGTCCGCTGCCAGCCGGTCCCAGCCATAGTCGCCGAAGTTGCGGGTTCCTGCCGCATGCATCCGGTTCAGCAGCCAGCAAAAGACGTGTTCGGTGTCGGTGCGACCGACCGGCTCGAATCCCGGCTTGTCCCCGAGCGGCAGGTTCTGCCGGAAGTCCTCACGCAGAGCGCCGCTGTGGGCAATGATCCAGGCGCGTCCGGAAAAATTGCGCAGGAACGGCTGTGAATCGCTCTGGGTACGATGTGCGGCGGAACCGAGAAAGTGCCCGAGAAACAAGGTCGAACCAAACCGGTTCCAGTCCTTGAGCGCGCGCGCCGCCGGATCATCGGCACCGGCGGTCGGATTTTTCAGAATTTGCCCGGCCAGTTCGGAGCCGGGGTACCAACCGAACCCCCATCCGCTGCGCTTGCTGTCCGCGGTGCTGCTTTCCTTGCGGGACGCTGCGCCCCGTAACGAAATGACCGGCGCCGTAACGCTGTCAAAAGACAACCCCAATAGTTCGCTCATGCCGCCCTCGACAATTTGCGCCGCGGCGCGGTCCGATGCCGCCGGACCTGCGTCGGCGCCAGAAAGTATTCCTCCTGAACCGCCGCGCAAATCGCCGCGACCGAATCGACAATCCACAACAATGTTTTGTGCAAACCAACCTGCAACACTTCATCCATCGACATCGCGTCGAGCTTGGACCGCAGTTCGGCCAGCCCCCTGGCGGAGCGTTCGGCCGACGAACCGCGCGGCCGGACCAGTTGCAGAAACTTGCGCGCCTGCTCGAGCGAACGGGTCACCGAGTGCGGAAACTCCTTTTCAAACAACAGGAACTCCGCGACACGCGGCCCGCTGAGTTCCCCCTGTGCGACCTTGAAATACGGTTCGATCGCCGAACAGGAGCGAAGGATCGCCTGCCATTGGGCAATCTCACGAGGCCATTCGATACTGCGCCCGGTCGGTCCGAGCGCGTGATACTTGACATCGAGCAAGCGTGCCGTCTGCCCGGCGCGTTCCAGCGACGTGCCCAGGCGCATGAAATGATAGGCCTCGGACTGCAGCATCGTGTCGAGCGCAAAACCCTGGAACAGCACGCACTGGTCGCGCAAGTGCTGATAGAACTCGAAACGCTCGCGCTGATAGCGCTTGCGGCCTTCCGGACCGTTGAACCACAGCGAAAGCCCGTTGAGCGATTCCCACATCTCCAGACTGATCGTCTCGCGAATGGTGCGGGCATTTTCGCGCGCATGGTCAAGCGACGATGCAATGGACGTCGATTGATCGCGATTCCAGCAAAGGAACTCCTGTACCGTTTCGGCGTCGTCGCGCTTGTCTTCCGGCGTGCCGGCGCGAAACTCCTTCTCGGCGCCGACCGCCAGCACCAGCGGCCACCAGCGCGGCACGCCTTCGAGATTGACGTCCAGCACAAAGTTGATATTGACGTACATCATGCGTGACATGGTCTCGACCCGTTCCAGGTAGCGGGCCAGCCAGAATGCACTTTCGGCGACTCGACTGATCATGATTTCCTGGCCTCCAGAACCCAGGTGTCCTTGGAACCGCCGCCCTGGCTCGAATTCACCACATAGGAACCGCGCACCAGCGCAACCCGCGTCAAACCTCCGGGCAATACCCAGGTGTCGTTGCCGCGCAGGACAAATGGCCGCAGGTCCAGCCTGCGCGGCGCCGGGCCGCGCGGCGTCCAGGTTGGCGAGGCGGACAATTCCACCAGCGGCTGCGCGATGTAATTGCGCGGGTTGGCGTTGACCTTCCTGACAAATTCCGCGCGCTCCTTCTTGCTGGCTTTCGGCCCGACCAGCATCCCGTAGCCGCCTGCTTCGTTCACCGCCTTGACCACCAGCTTGTCGATATTCTCCGTGGTGTACTGCCGATCAGACTTGCGTTCGCAGATATAGGTGGGCACCTGCTCCAGCAACGGTTCCTCACCGAGATAGTAGCGAATGATATCGGGCACGAAGGGATAGATCGCCTTGTCGTCGGCAACGCCGTTGCCGATGCCGTTGGCAAGAACCACATTGCCTCTGGCATAGGCTTCCACCA
>LJTS01000153.1 GCA_001304425.1 Betaproteobacteria bacterium SG8_40 | reverse complement strand
CTGGGTGGGATTTCGCGCAGTTATGCCGCCAAAGGCCCGATTCATGTTGCCAGCATGTTCGACGTCACGGGTGGCCTCAGCATTTATGGCCTCCCCGAAATGAATGTCTCGCGCATGGCCATCCAGCACATTAACAAGTCCGGCGGCGTCCTCGGCCGCCAGGTCAAGCTGCACGAATACGACACGCAGTCAAAGATCGAACTGTATTCCCGGTACGCCCAGGAAATCAGCGTCAACGACGACATTTCGATCGTGGTGGGATGTATTACCGGCGCATCTCGCGAAGCTGCCAGACCGATTCTCACCAAGAACAACAAGCTGCTGTTCTTCCCGAGCGTGGACGAAGGCGGCGAGTGCGACAAGTACACGTTCATGCAGGGCTCGGACATCCTGCAAATGGAAACGCCGCTGATCGACTGGGCGGTCAAGAATGCCGGCAACAAGTTCTATGTCGTCGCAGCCGATTACATCTACGGCCACGTCGCGACCGCATGGACCAAAACGCTGGTGGCGCAGGCCGGCGGTACGATCGAAGGCGTGGAATTCATCCCGCTGGATGTTTCCGATTTCGGATCGACGATTCGCAAGATCCAGTCGGCCAAGCCGACCGTCATCATGAGTAACCTGGTGGGCGGAAACCACATGGCGTTCTACCGCCAGTTCGCTGCTGCCGGCCTGAATCGCAATATCGCCATCGTGTCGCCATCGTTCGGCCTGGCCAACGAACAACTGGTGCTGGCTCCGGAAGAAACCAACGGTATCGTCGTTGCCTATTCGTATTTTGAGACGCTGCCCTACCCACAGAACAAGGCCTTCGTGTCTGCCTATCGCCGCCAGTATCCGGACGCAGGACCGCTGATGGACTTGCCGGCCCAGGTGTGGAACGGCTGGCATCAGTGGAAGGATGCGGTCGAGGCCGCGGGGACGACGGAAATCAACCAGGTCGTTGCGGCAATGGAATCGGGCATTCCGTTCAACGGTCCGAGCGGGCGCATCCTCATGGATGCGACATCACATCGCAACATCCAGGACATCAACCTCGCACAGGTCAACGACAAGCGCGAGTACCAGATTCTAGACACCCAACGGCAGGTACAGCCCGCCACCACGGTACCGGGATCGGAATCGTGCGATCTCGTCGGCAAGGACAAGAACTCGCACCGCATGATCATGCCGAATATCTGACCTGATCGGCAGCTGACCCAACGCACGGCCGGCGGCGAACCAGCATGGACGAGATCATCGTCATCGCGCTATCGGCGCTGACGAGCATCGCGATCCTGATGTTGACGTCGCTAGGCCTGGCCGTCATTTTCGGCCTGATGCGCATCGTCAACATGGCGCACGGCGAGTTTCTGATGATCGGGGCGTTCACAACCACGGTTGCCGTCAGGGCTGCAGGGTTTCCGATTTGGCTGGCGATTCTGTGCGCGCCGTTGGTTTGTGCGCTGGTAGGCGTGTTTGTCGAACTCGCGTTCATCCGGCCGCTGTACCGCCGGCGTCTGATCGACACGCTTCTGGTGACATCGGGACTCAGCCTGATCCTCTACCAGATTGCGATCAATGTCTTCGGCACGTCCCCGCCGGGCATCGGCACGCCCGGAGGTTTTGTCGAGATCGGCAGTTATACCGTTTCTCATTACTCACTGTTTCTGCCGGCGGTGACTGTTCTCATCACGGTCCTGCTCTATGCGCTGTTCAAGTCGACGCGATACGGCTTGCTGGCGCGAGCAGCTTCTGACAATCCGGACATGGCAAGCGTGCTCGGAGTCGAGGTACGCCGCGTGAATCTGTCGACATTCGTCCTCGGATGCGCCCTCGCCGGCCTCGGTGGCGGCCTGATTTCGCCGATGGTCGCCGTCAGCCCCGGGGTCGGACAAAGCTACGTCGGGCAGGCATTCATGACTGTGGTCACCGGCGGGCCGGCGTTTCTGCTCGGCACCTTGTCCGCGTCTACCCTTCTCGGCGGCATCGCCAACATCGTCTCGCAATTGTTCACAACCCTGTGGGGCCTGACAGCGCTGCTGGTAACCGCAATCGTGCTTGTGCGGCTGCTGCCCGGAGGGCTGTCGGCAAACTGGTCGCGCCAGCTCTAGCATGGCAACACGATTCAACCGAAAACTCCGCGTCGCAGCACAGCGCCCGCCCGCATGACGCTCGCAGCGTGGATGCGGACCATTGCGCGGCGCGGATTGCTGTGGCCGCTTGTCGTTGTGGTTGCGGTACTCGCCTTGTCGCCACTACTCTCCACCGCAACCGAGTTGAAATGGACGCTCTGGCTGAGCTTCGGCATTCTGGCGCTGAGCCTGACGCTGGTGTGGGGCGTCGCCGGCATTTTCAGTTTCGGACAGAATGCGTTTTTCGGCATCGGCGGCTATGCTTTTGCGGTTGCTGCGTTCAATTTTTTCCCCGCAACCGGCGAAACGCTGAGTGCGCTGATTCTCGGCGCTTGTGTTGCTGCGCTGTTCACGGCGCTGCTCGGATACGTGACTTTCTACGGCCGTGTCGGCGATGTGTACCTCGCAATCGTGACGCTGTCCGTTACATTGATTCTCTACACCGTCATGTCGAGCACGGCCGGACCGGAATACCGGATCGGTGCAGCGCACCTTGGCGGCTTCAACGGCATGCCGTCGGTTCCGGGAATCGCCTTTGGCAACGGGGAACTGAGTTACCGGGAATTGTTCACCTTCGCCGTTTGCCTCGCCGGCATGATCTACGCCCTCGTGCAATTTCTGATTACCGGGCGCTATGGCGAGATCCTCGCCGGACTGCGTGAGAACGAAGTACGCATGGAACTGCTTGGCTATGACGTGCGCTTTCACAAACTCGGCGTGTTCGTCATTGGCGGTGCGATTGCCGGAATCGGTGGCGCACTGTTTACGGCGTGGGGCACTTTCATCAACCCGGCTATATTCAGCCTGCCGCAGGCAGCACTCGTAGTGATCTGGGTGATGGTCGGCGGACGCGGCTCACTGCTCGGCGCCTTCTTCGGCGTGATTGCCGTGCAGTGGATTTCCGATCAGGCCGACAAGATCGTCGCACAGCAAACACCATTGATTCTCGGCATCATGCTGGTCGTGATGGTTCTGGCGTTTCCCGGGGGAATCGTCCCGGCCCTGACCGCCCGGTTACAACAACTGCACCTTCGCCTGGCGCCGGGCAAGGACACGACCGCATCTACAAGCCCGTCGCCATCCGCAACGGCGACGGATAACGCGCAAACCCGCAGTAGCAATGCACTGGCGTCTCGCGGAAGTCTTGCCGCTCTCGGCGTGGGGAAAAGTTTTGGCGGCTCCGTTGTGCTGGAAGATGTCACGCTTGAGTTCGGCCAACACCACATGCACGCCATCGTCGGGCCCAACGGCGCGGGCAAGAGCACTTTGTTCGGCCTGCTATCGGGTCGCCACAAGGTTTCCCGGGGCCGGGTGAAGCTCAATGGCATCGACGTTACCGGCACTCCGATCCACGAGCGCGCACGACGCGGTCTGGGCATCAAGTTACAGGTACCGAGCATTTTTCACGGCCTGACGGTCAGGCAGAATATTTCGCTTGCACTGACAGCGCCGCGAAAGCACAGGCAACGCCCCCCATCCGAAGCGACGGTTCTCGAAACGGTCGGCTTGCTGGAAAAACGCGACTCACTGGCGGCAAACCTGTCGCATGGCGAACAGCAATGGCTAGAGATTGGCATGCTGATCGCCCAGAATCCGCCGGTCATGCTGTTTGACGAACCAGCGGCCGGCATGACACAGCAAGAACGCAAACGCACGCTCGAACTGATCCGCCGGCTCTCGACCGATCATACCGTCGTTGTTGTCGAACACGATATGGCATTCGTACGGGCGCTCGACGCGCCGGTTGTAATGCTCTATCAGGGTGGAGTCTTCAGACAAGGCAGTTTCGACGACCTCAGCAGCGATTCCGAGGTCAGACGAATCTATCTCGGACGGGGAGCCGATGCTACGCATTCGTGATCTGCGAGCCGGATACGGCGAGTTGATGGTTCTGACCGGTTTCGGCATCACCCTGGAACCGCGACAGATCGTTGCAATTCTCGGGCGCAACGGCATCGGCAAGACGACACTGGTGAAAACACTGGCTGGCCTGATAAAGACGCGTGGCGGCCGCATCACCCTGGAAGACGATGACATCACCGACATGTCGCCGCCACAGCGTGCACGATTGGGTCTGGGTTACGTTCCGCAGGGGCGGGAGATTTTTTCCAAATTGACGGTGCGCGAGAATCTGCTGGTTGGCGTCCGCGCGAGAAAACTACCGCTTTCAACGATCGACGAAACGCTTGAAACCTTCCCTACCCTGCGGCCGAAACTGAATGACCTCGGCAGCAGCCTCAGCGGCGGGCAGCAACAACTGCTGGCACTGGCGCGTGCGCTGGCACTGCGCCCGAAGTTGTTGTTGCTGGACGAACCTTCCGAGGGTATTCAACCTTCCCTTCTGGACGAAATTCGACAACACCTCGTGGATGCCAGAAAGCGTTACGGTTTGACAATCCTGCTTGTCGAACAGAACCTTGATTTTGCCAGCTCGCTGGCAGACCGCGCTTTCGTGATGGAAAGCGGGAGCAATGCCAGAGAGGTCGATCGCGACAAACTGCTGAGCGACGCAACCCTGCTACACGAGTTTCTCGGGGCAAACGGCGAACAAACGTAACGCGGCAGGTTTTCTTCACGATGCGCAAACCGATGCGGGCTGCAGTTCCGGCAGCAGCGCGCCGATTGACGCGTTCCGGCTGACCGTTCATTACGGCCGCGTCGCCCGACCGTTACACAGTCAGAGAGTTACGGCCCCCCCGGGCACGATGGAGTTCTAGCTCTTGATGAGCATGTAGACGCCGACAACAATTGATACGGCCCCTCCGATATACAACGCCATGACCTTGTCGGTTTCGGAGCCTGTGACGACTTCGGTGATTTGCGAGGTGAACGAGTTCGACAACTGATATCCCCAGAAAGCCAGCCCAACGCCTGCAACCAGTAACGCGATACCGATAATCGACGCCGCAGATATTGCACTCTTCGCCATTTTTGCATCCCCTCCGATGGAAACCCGATCATGCACCGACATGATGGCACAGGTCCCGCCGCGCGTTGGAGCCTGCTGCCGGACGTCGGGCCGGCGGCGCAGCCCCGCATCCCCGGGGCAGGCGGTTGCCGCAGCGCATCGGGCCGATTCCCACGCCCGGGCCGCATCCAGAACGGGCTCATGCGCCGTATCAGCACTACCCACTGGATTTTCGCAAGGACGGACTCATGGCATCGCTGCTGGCTGGCACCCGAACGCTCTACGATCGATTCACCTCCGCTCTCACACCGCTTGACGGACTGCCGCCGCTGCTGCTGCGCCTCTACCTTGCGCCGGTGATGATGCAGGCCGGCTGGATGAAGCTGACCAATTTCGAGTCTACCGCCGAATGGTTCGGCAATCCCGACTGGGGCCTCGGCCTGCCGGCTCCATACGTCATGACGGCGCTGGCCGCCGGTGCCGAGTTCTTCGGCGGCATCGCGCTGGTCGCGGGGCTGGCAACGCGGCTGGTCGCGATTCCGTTGGCGATCACCATGCTGGTCGCGATGCTGACCGTGCATTGGGACAATGGCTGGCACGCCATTTCCGATTCATCGAGTTGGCTGGCGAACGAGCGCGTCCTGGAGGCTGCTCCCCGCAAGGCCAAGGCGATCGACCTGCTCAAGGAGCACGGCAATTACGGCTGGCTCACCGAACGCGGCCCGGTCACGATCCTGAACAACGGAATCGAATTCGCCGCCACCTATTTCATCATGCTGCTGTCGCTGCTTTTCACCGGCGGTGGTCGCTACTTCAGCATCGATTACTGGATTGACCGCTGGTACCAGCGGCGCATGCCTGCGTAACCCGTCACTTCGCCGATCGTGCTATTGCACGGTCAGCGTCGCCTCGTGCAGCGTCGCACCGGCGGAATCGGTAACCGTGACGGTCCACTCACCCGCGAGATGCAACTGCTTGCTTGACCAGGTGCGCCACGAGTTACTGCCAATCGGGAGCGGCACCTCGAACGACTCCCCGCCCGAGGACCATGTCACGGTGATGGTTTCACCCTGGCCATCTACCACTCTCATCCACAGATAGGCCGTTTCGTTCAGCGCATACGTATCGGTCTCTTCGGAAATCTCACGCTCGACAATACCCTTGCCAAGCTTCGCCTGTGCTACCGAACCGGCCGACAGCGCAAGGCCCGGCAACGCCAGACACATGGCAATCATCAGCAAAACGATTTTCTTCAAAGCCGTCTCCTTTCGCAAAAAACCCGACGCGGTCCGGCCGGCACCGGGCATGCAAGGCATCATGCCTCGATGCTTTCGCCGCCCCCGTCAACGCCGGACACATAACCCCGGGGGACTAGTCGGGGCCCCGTGACGCAAAAAACCCGAGGCCAATTCCCATTACCGCGAGAGCCGCCACTACCCACACTGCGACCATCAGTTGCGCTTTCGCGAAAATTGCAACGACCGCAACGATACAAAGCGATATCCCGGCGATCACCGCGGCGATTCCAACCAGAGGATTTTTCTTCTGCTCGTCCATTCCGCCTCCTTCCAATGCGCGTGTGCTCCGGTATTCTGGCGCGATCGGTCGGATTTGGCCAGTCGGCACGCTGCCAGCCTG
>LJTS01000152.1 GCA_001304425.1 Betaproteobacteria bacterium SG8_40 | reverse complement strand
AAGTGCATCACACGCATCCAGCCGCGCGCGCGGCGGCGCCACGCTTCGCTGTCCTCGTGCGGCCCGGTGTAGCGGGCGTAACCTTTCTCGACGCACCAGTAGGTGTACATGTACAACTCGGTTGCCCCTACGCCGGTGATGCCGAACGTGGCCAGCGCGATGGCCAGGCCGGCATCGGGAAGTTCGAACGTGAAACCCTGCCAGACGTCGCCCCAGCTGAAGAACTCGGGCATGCGCGTCAGCACGACTGCCGCGAGCAGGGTGATCAGCGTAAACAGGCCGACCCGCTGATAGGCGCCGCCCAGCAGCAGCAGCAGGGTCAGCGCGAAAAACGCCAGCACCCACCACACGACGTCAACGCCGGTGATCAGTTTCATCGCCTGCGAGACGCCGATAAACATGGCCGCGATCTGGAACAGCGTGATCAGTACCATCGCCGCCCAGGCCCAAAGCACCCAGTTCACCCGGCCGATTCTGCCGGGGATGCGGTTGAATGCCGCCAGGCCCGTCTCACCCATGGTGATGGTGTAGCGGCCGAGGAAAGCCTGCACAACGCCCTTGATCAGGCAGCTGAATATGATGAGCCACATCACCGTGTAGCCGACCTTTGCACCGAGCGTGGTGGTGGCGATCAGCTCGCCGGACCCGACAATGGATGCCGAAAGAATGATGCCCGGGCCGATCTTCTTGACGATGTCGCGCACCGCCTGTGGCGGTTCGAGGACATGGGACGGATCGAGTTGATACGGATCGAAATGACCCTTTTCGACCTGCCGTGCTTCCTGCCGTGCGGATGGCTCGCTCATGATCCCCTCCCGTCCCCGCTCTCTGCGGGTGTGTTCTTGCAGATGGAACAGGGCGGCCAGTCCATGCCGCTGCGTCCACCGCCATTTTGCGTGACGTTATCACAGCGTACAGGCGTCCGCATGTCCGTCTTGCGGCCGACGTCCTGGCTCGGCGAGGCACGGGCGGCGTTGGCCGGGTTGCCGGGGGGGGGCGCCGTGCGCGGGCGAGAGGGTCAGGCTGCAGCGTCGCGCGCGTTGCGCATCGTAACCATTTCCTCGGCGCCGGTCGGATGGATTGCCACCGTATCGTCAAAATCCTGTTTGGTGGCGCCCATCCGGACTGCTACCGCGAAGCCCTGCATCATCTCGTCAGCTCCCAGTCCGATGACGTGGCAGCCGACAATGCGCTCGTCCGGTCCCGTGACGACCAGCTTCATCGTGCACGAAGGTTGGCGCTTGGCGAACGCGTAGTGCATCGGCGTGAAACGGGTTTCATATACCTTGACGCTGCCGGGCCCGAACTGCTCGACCGCCTGGTGTTCGGAAAGTCCGACAGTGCCGATCGGCGGGCGGGATATTTTCGTAGACCAGATGCCGGTCGGTTTTTCCGCCAAACAAACGATCGGCGAGGCGGCGGCCGGCGGCGATTGCCACCGGGGTCAGTTCGTACTTGCCGATGACGTCGCCAACGGCGTAGACGCCGGCAACCGATGTTTGCTGGAAGTGGTCTACCGGTATCGTCCCGTTCGCCTTCAGTTCCAGGCCGGTGTGCTCGATGCCGATCCGGTCCGTGTTCGGTCTGCGTCCGACGGCCCAGATAAGGGTATCGACACCGTCGATCGTTTCGCCGTTGCCCAGCTCGACGAGCAGCCCGGTGTCGCCTTTCTGAACATCCATGACTGTGACATGGCGAACAATGCGCACGCCGTCGGCCTCCATCTGCTTCATCAGTTCGTCGCGAAGGGTCTTGTCGAAATGGCGCAGGAAATGATCGCGGCGCAGCGCAAGGGTGACTTCGGCGCCGAGCGCGCGCAGCAAGCCGCCGAACTCGACCGATACGTATCCGGCGCCGACGACCACGACGCGCTTCGGTTGGGATTGCAGTTCGAAGAAGCCATCGGATGTGATTCCCAGTTCCGCTCCGGGAATCGATGGGAGTACCGGGCGGCCGCCGACCGCGATGACGATATGCTCGGCGGTGTACTGCTCGCCATCGGCCTCGACAACATGCGGTTCGACGAAGCGCGCGAACGAGTGAACGACGTCGATCTTGTTGTTATTGAGACCGCGCTCGTAGATGCCGTTCAGTCTCTGGATGTAGGCGTCGCGGCGTGACTTCAGTTCGGCCCAGTCCAGCGCCCCAGTGCGGGCAGCGAAGCCGTAATCGGCGGCTTCCTCTACCGCTTCGTTGAGACTGGCGGCAGTCCACATTATCTTCTTGGGCACGCAGCCGACGTTGACGCAGGTGCCACCCATGCGGCCGGCTTCGAAAAGCGCCACCCTCGCGCCGTAGGACGCCGCGCGATTGGCGGTTGCAACACCACCGCTTCCGCCGCCAATGACTAGCAGATCGTATCGTTTCATTACTTTCCCGGGCCGGTAATCATTCAAAGCCGCAGTATAAACAACAGCAGGGCACAGACAACGCCGGGATGTGAACGGCGGAAAGGTCTGGGCGATGAGGAGCTTTCTTGTGCTGGATGCGGTGTCGACCGGGAAGGCTCACGCGCATCCTGCTCGCGGGGAGGGCATCAAATGCGCGAAAGCGGCAGGTCGCCCACGATGCCGGCAGCGCCTTTGCATCGAGCATTCTTGATGTCGCGCAAGATTGTGTGGACGGCCAGGCATCGGTGGTGCTGGAGTTAGTCGGTCAACTGACTTATTATCGCAATTCTCTATCAGGTGCCGCGGCCCGGAAAAGGGCCTGTATTGCAGAAAGCGCGTTTCATGCGGACAACCACTGACAAACGAAAAAGCCTCGTCAAGGCGGGGCGCCGGCTCATCCACAGCAAGGGCTTCAATGCCACGACCCTGGCCGATATAGCCCAGGCCTCCGGAGTGCCGCTGGGCAACGTCTATTACTATTTCCGCACCAAGGAAGAATTGCTCGATGCCGTGGTGCACGAACAGGAGGATGAATTCCGGTCGCGCGTCGCGCGATTTGAAAAGGCGGCCACGCCACAGGCGCGGCTTCTAGCCTTTCTGGATTCGGTCATCGAGTCGCGCATGAGCATTACCCGTCATGGATGTCCGGTCGGCAGCCTTTCCCAGGAAATGAACAAGCGCGGCGGCGCATCCCGGGCACGAGTCAACCGGCAACTGGTTGCGCGCGCGCAGTGGGCTTCCGCCCAGTTCCGGGAAATGGGGCGCACGGATGCGCAGGAACTCGGCGTGTGGCTGACCGGTTCGGTCCAGGGGGTGATCCTGATGGCCAACGCGCTCAATGATCCGGCCGTGATTGAAAGGCAGATCGGTCAGCTCAAGGCCTGGGTGCAGAAATTCTGAAGAGGGCGCGCCTGGACATGAAGGTTACTTACCCCAACCAACGGAAGGAAGAGGTCACTCAATGAAGTCTGTCCTGTTATTCGATGTGAATGAATCGCTGCTCGACCTTGGCGCGCTTGCGCCGCAATTCGAGCGCGTGTTCGGCAACGGGCAGATCCTGTACCAGTGGTTCGGGCAGGTACTGCAAACGGCGATGCTGACGGTGATCACGCAGCAATACAGCGATTTTTCCAGTGTAGGGCGCAGCGCGCTCGACATGATGGCTGAAAAGCACGGCATTTCGCTGACTGACGACGACCGCACCAGTATTGTCGGCGGCATGCGCACGATGCCGCCGCATCCGGATGTCTTGCCCGGTTTCGAGAAATTGCGGGCTGCCGGTTACCGGATGGCATCCTTGACCAATTCACCGCCCGCGGTCGCGCGAGCGCAGTTGGAGAACGCGGGAATCGCACCGTTTCTCGACAACATCATTTCGGTTGACGACGTGAAAAGCCTCAAACCGGCGGCAAAGGTCTACCATTATGCGGCCGGGGTCATGGGAGTAGAGCCCGCTCAGACGCGCCTCATCGCGGCGCATTCCTGGGATGTCGCAGGCGCGATGAGCGCCGGCTGCAAGGCGGCGTTCATTTCCCGTCCCGGCATGGTGCTCAATCCCCTGTTCGAACGGCCCGACGTGGTTGCCCCCGACCTGCTGCAGGTGGCCGACCAGATCATTGCCGCCGAAGCCTGAAGCAGCGCGTAACGTCTGCGGCAGCAAAGACACAACAGATCGAGGATGCCTGATGATTGACCTGTACTACTGGCCGACGCCGAACGGCCACAAGATCACCATTTTTCTCGAAGAAACCGGCACCGATTACCGCATTCATCCAGTGCACATTGGCCGGGGTGAGCAGTTCAAACCGGATTTTCTGAAGATTGCACCCAACAACCGCATGCCGGCGATCGTTGACCGGCAGCCGTCGGATGGTGGCGAGCCGATTTCCGTTTTCGAGTCCGGCGCGATCCTGCTTTACCTCGCGGAGAAGAGCGGAAAGTACATACCCGCGGACACCCGCGACCGGGTTGAGGTACTGCAGTGGCTGTTCTGGCAGATGGCCGGGCTGGGTCCGATGGCCGGACAAAATCATCATTTCGTCAAATATGCACCGGAAAAGCTGCCTTACGCCATGGATCGCTACGTCAAGGAAACCTCCCGTCTGTATGCGGTGCTCGACCGGCGTCTCGCCGATCGCGATTACGTGGCGGGCAATTATTCCATTGCCGATATGGCCGCTTATCCATGGATCGTGCCTCACGAGCGCCAGCAGCAGAACCTCGACGAATTTCCGAACCTGAAACGCTGGTTTGAAACCATTCGCGCGCGGCCCGCGGTGGTGCGTGCTTATGAAAAAGGCGCGGCGATCAGTTCCAAGCCGGTCGTCGATGAGGACGCGAGAAAATTCCTTTTCGGCCAGACTGCCGACACGATTCGCGCGGGTGTCAGATGAGCATCGAACTTTACGACCTGGCGACGGCGGACCCGAAGCTGCGGTTTTCGCCCTATTGCTGGCGTGTGAAGATGGCACTGGCGCACAAGGCGTTGGCATGGCGCGAGATCGCATGCCATTTCACCGACAAGGATCGCTTGCCGCAATCCAGTGCCGGCACCGTCCCGGTGTTGGTCGATGACGGGCAGGTGGTCGGTGACTCCTGGCATATTGCCGTGTACCTCGACCAGCGCTACCCGGACAAGCCGCTGTTTGCCTGTGATCAGGCGAAGTCGACCGCGCTGCTGGTGAAGTTCTGGGTCGAACGCACGGTGCAACCCTTCATTACGCGGATGGGGGTCGGTGATTTCATGGCGACCCTGCACGAAATGGACAAGGCGTATTTCCGGCAATCGCGGGAAAAGCGTTTCGGCATGACCATCGAGCAATACATGAGCGGGCGCGAGCAGGCACGTGAGGGGTTCGGCGCCGCGCTCGAGCCGCTGCGCGCGATGCTCGCGGAACAGCCTTTCGTGGCCGGAAAGCAGCCGGCGTATGCCGACTACATCGTCTTCGGAGCCTTGCAATGGATGCGTTGCGGCTCGCCGTTTCCGGCGCTGCGGCAAGACGACCCGGTGTTCGACTATCGCGAGCGGATGCTCGACCTGTTCGACGGATTGGGGCGCAGGGCGCATCACCGCGAGGTGCTGGCGTCGTCATGAAATCGTTCGGCTGCCGCTGCGCAAGCACGGTGAAGAAGAGCCGACCGCGCTGTTACCGAAAGCGGAATCGGCGTGCTCGCCGCGTGCTCGGCCCGGACTCAGGCGGCAGTGTCGATCGCGCGATATTCCACCGCGAGAATTTCGATCTCTTCTTCACCCGCGGGGGAGCGCAAAACCACCGTGTCGCCTTCGCGCGCCTTGAGCAGTGCCCGCGCCAGCGGTGATATCCAGCTGATCAGATTGCGCGAAGCATCTGCTTCGTCGATGCCAACGATCGAGTAGGTTTTGTCTTCGCCATTGCCGTGCTCGACGGTTACCGTTGCACCGAAGAAAACCTGGTCAGTCGGTTCGCGGTTTGCCGGATCAACCACCACCGCGGCGTCAAGGCGCTTGGTCAGAAAACGGATGCGGCGATCGATTTCACGCAATCGGCGTTTACCGTAGATGTAGTCGGCGTTTTCGGAGCGATCGCCGTTGGAGGCCGCCCACTGGATCACTTTCACCAGTTCCGGGCGTTCCTTGTCGAGCAGGTGCAATGCCTCTTCCTTGAGCTTCCGGAAGCCGGCTGGTGTCACGTAGTTCCGGGTGCCGGCGGGAGCGCCGGGTTGCCCGCCATGTTTTTCGGGAGACTGGCTGCTGGTCGTCTTGCGCATCTGCAGTAACAAATCCGGATCGAGCGGTGGATACTTCCAAACGGGGAACCATTGTACGTGTGCCGGCCGTGCCCGGTCTGGCGCTATCCAGAAACATCAGATCGGCCCGCGTGCTTTTGGTTTAACCATGCTGCGATAAAGGCTGTTTGGTGCGGAGGGCGGGAAGGAGGGTGACGGTTCTGACGTAGAATCGCGATGGTGTAACTGTTGATTGACTGGACGAGGAGACAAGCCAATGGCGATCAAGGTGGGTGACCGAATCCCGGGCGGCAAGTTGTGGGAATTCGTGGAAGAGGAAACGCCGGGTTGCAGTATCGGCCCGAATGAGTTCGATGTCGCGGAACTGATCAAGGGAAAGCGCATTGCGGTGTTTGCGTTACCCGGAGCGTTTACGCCGACCTGCTCGGCCAAACACCTTCCGGGCTATGTTGCGAAAGCGGCGCAGCTGAAGAAGAAAGTCGACGAGATCTGGTGTATTTCCGTGAACGACGCGTTCGTCATGGGCGCATGGGGCCGGGAACATGGCGCCACCGGCAAGGTCCGCATGATGGCGGACGGCAACGGGGAACTGACCAAAGCGATGGGAATGGAGCTCGATCTTACCGCACGTGGAATTGGTGTGCGCTCGCAGCGATACTCCATGCTGCTCGATGACGGTGTGGTGAAAACGCTGAACATCGAAGGCCCGGGCAAGTTCGAGGTGAGCGACGCGGAAACCATGCTCAAGCAGGTCTGAAGAAGGGGTTAATGGCGCCGAACTTGCTTCATCCTGTTCGTCAGGAGGCGCCATGAAATCTATCCATTACGCAGTTTTTGCATGTCTGTTGTTGTCAGCGGGGGGCTGTGGCCTCGAGACCGCGGGTACGGCCGCGACCAGTGCCAGCCTGAAGAAACAGGAGCTCGAACAGGGCCGCAAAAGCCTGGAACGAGCGCAGTTTCAGGTCAATCAGGCCAATTCAACTGCCAAATATCGGCTGGAAGATTTCAAACTCGACCAGGACACTGAAGAGTAGCCGCTCCGTCCACCGTATCACGGCCGGACCGCTTCAGGCCGGCGTGGTCCGGGTGGTATCGACAAAGCCGATCAAGGCGTCGAGCACGGCGTCTGGCTGTTCGCTCATCAGCGAATGGCCGGCACCCTCCAGTATCACCGTTCTGACTTCGCTGAAGCTTCCAGCGGCTTGACTGGCAGCGCGTGGCGGCGTCATCAGGTCACGCTGTCCGAGAATCATCAGGACCGGGCATTGCACTTTCTTCGCTGCGTCCAGCCCATCCTTGTAGTCGTTACAGGCGCTGAAGTCAGCGTAAAGCGTGCCGTTCGCCGAGCGTTCCATCAGCCGCATGTTGTTTCCCAGCATCCAGGCGCCGGGCACCCTGTTGCCGCCGAGTTGCGCGCGCGGACTGTGCGCGAACGTATTGATCAGTTCATAGGCGAGATGGTCGTTGGCAGCCGAGGTCTTGAGCAAGACGTCGGATACCTGCATCGGCACTGCCGTGCCGACGAGGGCGAGGCCGTTGACTCGCGACGGATGGCGGGCGGCCGTTTCCAGGCCAACCAGCGAGCCCATGCTGTGACCGACGATATAGCACTGCGTGACATTGACCGCATCCAGAAACGCGACGAGCCATTGGGCGAGCGCAGTGATGCTGTCGAGCGCAGCGCCTTCGGACCTTCCATGGCCCGGCAAGTCGACGGCCAGCGCGCTCCATCCGTGATAGGCGAAGTAACGGCTTTGCAGCGACCAGACGCTATGATCGTTGGCCGCGCCGTGAACGAAAACGATGGCAGGCAGCGAACTGTCTAGCGGCTTGTTCGCCGTATAGGCATAGGTTTTCCTGCCGGCTACGGTGGTGAACACGGCATGCCCCCTGTCAGACTTTCT
>LJTS01000151.1 GCA_001304425.1 Betaproteobacteria bacterium SG8_40 | reverse complement strand
CCTTGCGCTTGCGCTCTTCCTCCTCGCGGCGCTTGCGTTCCTCTTCCTCCTTGCGCTTGCGCTCTTCCTCCTCGCGGCGCTTGCGTTCCTCTTCTTCCTTGCGCCTGCGCTCTTCCTCCTCGCGGCGCTTGCGTTCCTCTTCCTCCTTGCGCTTGCGCTCTTCCTCCTCGCGGCGCTTGCGCTCCTCTTCCTCCTTGCGCCTGCGCTCCTCGTCCTCGCGGCGCTTGCGTTCCTCTTCTTCCTTGCGCTTGCGCTCTTCCTCCTCGCGGCGCTTGCGCTCCTCTTCTTCCTTGCGCCGGCTCTCTTCCTCCTTGCGTTTGCGCTCCTCTTCTTCCTTGCGCTTGCGCTCAGTGTCCTGCTGGGCCTGCCGGTCGGCGTCTTCCCGGGACTTGCGTGCCTGTTCCGCCTTCTTCCGCTGGTCCGCCTTTTCGAGAGCCTGCCGCTCAGCCTCGAGGATCTTCGCAAGGTCGCGGGTCGTTTTCTCCATTTCCGCGGCTTGCTGCTTTGCCTTGAGCTCTGCCTGTTGTCTTGTCTTGATCGCAGCGGCCTCTTTGGCTTTACGCTCCGCTTCGATGCGGGCAAGCCTTACAGCTTCTTCGCGTGCCTGTCGGGCAGCTTCGTTTTTCTTTCTCTGCTCGTCCTGCTGCCGTTTGAGTTGCGCATCGGCTTCCGCCTGTTGACGATCGGCCGATTCCCGGGCGCGCATCTCGACTTGCGAGCTTGAATAGACCCGCTTGCCAGGTGACAGTTGGCTAGTGAAATCAAGATCGTCGACGTAGGCAGTGGCCCCCGAAGACGGCCGGGACATGGACGTCGCGCCGGAGAGGCTCGAAAACTCCTTGATGTAGCCGCCTTCTTCGAGGGCTACGATATGTTTGGCGATATCGGCCTCGGACAGCTTTGATTTGGCGACCAGATCGGCTACCGCTGACTTGCCGTCGACCAAAGCCAGCACTCTGGTCAGTACGCGTGACAGCTTGCCCGCCTTGTTCTTGATCTCGAGGACGCCTTTGCCGGTCTTCGAGTAAACGATTTTCTGGTTCATCGCGGTGTTTTGAGTCGTCCCCGAACTTGATAGCGTCCTTGTGACGGCCGGCCCGTCAGCCGGCCTTGGGGCACATGTGCAAACGAGTGGTCTTCTGCAGCGCAAAGACCTTGCAAGCTTCGCGCCAACTCATCGCCTGCTGGCTGACGTGACGCCCATGCCCTCGTCCATGCCCTACGACTTTGCAGAGCCTGTTCGATTTCAGTGACGCCACCCTCGGCCGTCTCCCCGGTCTCGCCGGTTACAGTGACCGTCTTATCCATATAAAACAGTTCGTTATACAGTCCGGCATGGCCAGCGCCATGTTGTGCCTGGTCAATCTAGCAGTCCGTGACTCGCGCCCGTTCTGAACCGGCACGCAGAAGTCCGTGCAACCGGACTGCCCGGCATTAATCCTGCCCTGGACCCGTACCACCCCTCCAGCAGCAACGACCGACCCTCCCGGACATGGAGGAAGCGCCGGGCACGGGCGGCGCTCGCAACTCCGGTCCGATCAACCGCCCGATATGGCTGCAAGCACCTCATCCAGCATCTTCTTGGCGTCGCCGAAGAGCATGCGATTGTTCTCTTTGTAGAACAGCGGATTGTCGATACCCGCATAACCCGACGCCATGCTGCGCTTCATGACGATGCACGTCTTCGCCTTCCATACCTCGAGCACCGGCATGCCCGCAATCGGACTCGCCGGGTCGTCCTGTGCCGCCGGGTTCACGATGTCGTTGGCGCCGATGACTATGGATACATCGGTGTCGGGAAAGTCTTCGTTGATCTCGTCCATCTCCAGCACGATGTCGTAAGGAACCTTCGCCTCGGCAAGCAGCACGTTCATATGCCCGGGCATGCGGCCAGCCACCGGATGAATGCCAAAGCGCACGTTGACACCCCTCTCGCGCAACAGCTTGGTGATTTCGTACACCGCGTGCTGCGCCTGCGCCACCGCCATGCCGTATCCGGGCACGATGATCACGTTCCTGGCGTCGCGCAGCATCTCTGCAGTTTCCACCGCACTGATGGACTGCACCTCGCCGGCTGGCTGCGCGCCGCCACCGGCCGCAGGCGCACCACCGCCAGTGCCGAAGCCGCCGGCGATCACGCTGATGAAGTTACGGTTCATTGCCCTGCACATGATGTAGGACAGGATCGCGCCCGAGGAGCCGACCAGCGCACCGACCACGATCAAAAGGTCATTGCTCAGCATGAAGCCCGTAGCCGCCGCGGCCCATCCCGAGTAGCTGTTGAGCATGGAGACGACCACCGGCATGTCCGCGCCACCAATCGCCATCACCATGTGCACGCCGAACAGCAGCGCGATGACGGTCATCACGATGAGCGGCGTCATGCCCGCCTCGATGCTGTGAGCGTTGAGGAATTCGCGGCCGAACCAGATCACCACCAGCAGGCCGATCAGGTTGAGCCAGTGCCGCGCGGGCAGCAGCAGGGGCTTACCGCTGATCCTGGCGGAGAGTTTGCCGAAAGCGATCACGGAGCCGGAGAAGGTGATGGCGCCGATGAGGATACCGACGTAGATCTCCATCTCGTGGATCGTTTTCTCGGCCGCCGTCGGGAACACGGTCGACGTGTCGACATAGCTCGCGAAGCCGACCAGACAAGCGGCAAGACCCACAAGGCTGTGCATTAACGCGACGAGTTCCGGCATCTGCGTCATCTGCACCTTCTTCGCGGCGACCAGGCCGATGCTGCCGCCGATGACGAGGGCGCCGACGATCCACGCATAGCCGGCCGGCGTGACGCGCGGTCCGAACACGGTGGCCAGCACGGCGATGGTCATGCCGATGATGCCGAACAAGTTGCCGCGACGGGCGGTCTCGGGATGGGAAAGACCGCCGAGGCTGAGGATGAACAGGATAGTGGCAGCGATGTAGGAGACTGTGGCCAGGCTTGAAGTCATGTCCGCCCCCTTACTTGCGGAACATGGCCAGCATGCGCCGCGTCACCGCGAAGCCGCCGAACATGTTGATTGCCGTGAGCGCAAGCGCAAACACCGCCATGCCGAGAATCAGCGTCGACGGGCGATCTGCGCCAGTACCGGTAAGCGGCGGCGCGATCTGGATCAGCGCACCGATGGCGATGATCGACGAAATGGCGTTGGTCACACTCATCAGCGGCGTGTGCAGCGACGGTGTCACATTCCAGATCACCATGTAGCCGATAAAGCAGGCGAGCACGAATACGGTGAAGTGCGCAAGGAAGGACGCGGGCGCGTAAAGACCGACGAGCAGAAACGCCAGCGCACCGAGGCCGAAAACGATTGCCAGCCCCCTGGCGGACATCGGCGCGCCGCCACCGTGGCCATGCCCTTTCGTGGCAGCCGGCGCGGGAGCCGCCGCGCGCGGTTTGGGCGGTGGTGCCGGCATCTTTATCGGCGGCGCCGGCCAGGTGACCTCTCCATCCTTGATGACGGTGAGGCCGCGGATCGCGTCGTCGTCCATGTTGACGGTGATGGCGCCGTCCTTGTTCTTGCACAACTCTTCGGCCACCCGCAACAAATTGTTCGAGTACAGCGTAGAGGACTGCTTGGCCAGCCGGCTGGCAAGGTCGGTGTAGCCGATGATGGTTACACCGTGTTTGACGACGGCCTCGCCCGGTTCGGTCAGCTCGCAGTTGCCGCCCTGCTCGGCGGCCATGTCCACGATCACGCTGCCCGGCTTCATGGACCGAACCATCTCCGCGGTGATGAGCTTCGGTGCAGGTTTGCCGGGAATGAGCGCAGTGGTGATGATGATGTCCGCTTCCCTCGCCTGCCTGGCGTACATCTCGCGCTGCGCTTGCTGGAAGCCCTCGCTCATCACCTTGGCGTAACCGCCGCCGCCGGAACCTTCTTCCTCATAGTCAACCTTGACGAATTCGCCGCCCAGTGATGCGACCTGATCGGCGACTTCGGCGCGTGTGTCGTTGGCACGCACGATGGCTCCCAGATTGGCGGCCGTACCGATCGCTGCCAACCCGGCGACACCGGCACCCGCAATGAACACCGTGGCTGGCGGCACCTTGCCGGCGGCTGTGATCTGGCCATTGAAGAAACGACCGAATGCATTGGCCGCCTCGATCACAGCACGGTAACCGCTGACGCCGGCCATGGAAGTGAGTGCATCCATTTTCTGCGCGCGCGACAACTGACGCGGCAGGCTGTCGATGGCCAGCACGGTGGCCTTCCTGGCCGCCAGCTGCTCCATCAGCCCGGGGTTCTGCGCGGGCCAGACAAAGCCGATGAGCGTACCGCCCTCGCGCATCAGCGCCACTTCCGCGTCATCCGGCGGCCGCACCTTGAACACGATGTCGGCTCCGTCCCACAGCGCGGCGGCGTCGGCAACCACTTCCGCCCCGGCTGCGCGATAGGCGTCATCGCTGATACTGGCAGCATCACCGGCGCCGGACTGGACTTTTACCTGAAAACCAAGCTTGATGAGCTTTTCAACAACTTCGGGCACTGTAGCGACGCGTTTCTCGCCTGCCGCCGTTTCCTTCGGTACGCCTATTATTTGTGGCATGAGTTTCCTTGTTCTGAATTTGGCATGTGCGTCGGACACCGGCGCTATCGGGATCGTCCACTGGCGTGCCGCAACGCCAACAAACACAGGGCCGCGGAATCGAGACGGATTATACGAAAAACACCGCGCTGCACCAGTCGATGACCGAATTCACGGTCCTTATATAATTCAGGTTAGATAATGTCACAAATCCACGTACTTCCCGACCTTCTGATCAGCCAGATCGCGGCTGGCGAAGTCGTCGAGCGCCCGGCATCGGCACTCAAGGAGTTGCTCGAGAACAGTCTCGATGCCGGCGCGGACGACATTTCGGTGCAACTCAATGACGGTGGAATCAAACAGATTCGCGTTGCTGACAACGGCCGGGGAATACCCGCCGAAGAACTGAAACTGGCTCTGCAACGCCATGCTACCAGCAAGATCGATAGCCTGAATGACCTCGAAGCGGTGACCAGTCTTGGTTTTCGCGGCGAAGCGCTGGCCTCGATTGCAGCGGTATCGCACCTGAATCTGGTCAGCCGCGCCGCAGGCAGTGAGCACGGCTGGAGGACCGAGTCCGAGGCCGGGCGGGTGTCCGAACCCGAGCCGGCCTCCCTGGCGAGCGGCAGCGTCGTCGAAGTGCACAACCTTTACTTCAACACGCCCGCGCGCCGTAAATTCCTGCGCACGCCCGCCACCGAGTTCGGGCATGCCGAAGAGGCGTTCAAGCGCATCGCATTGTCGCGCCCGGACGTAGCCATGAGCCTCACGCATAACGGGCGGGTGAAATGGCGCCTGCGCGCGTCTTCGCCGGGTGCGCGCATACGCGAACTGCTGGGAGACGGCTTCGACGAGTCCGCCCTGCCCGTCGATACCGGCCCGGGTGCCTTCCGCTTGCATGGATCGATTGCGCAACCCGCTCACGCGCGTGCCTCGCGCGATGCACAATACATGTTTGTCAACGGCCGGTTCGTGCGTGACCGCGTTCTTGCCCATGCAATACGCGAGGCTTACCAGGACGTGCTGCATCACAACCGCCACGCGGCTTTCGTACTGTTTCTGGAACTCGATCCGCGGCTGGTCGACGTGAACGTGCATCCGAGCAAGACTGAAGTGCGTTTCCGGGAATCGCGCGCCATCCACCAGTTCGTGTTCCACGCGCTCGAAAAATCGCTTGCGGCAACCAGGCCGCAGCTACCGGAGCCAGGCCATTCCGCCGGACAAACGGACCGTTCGAGTCAATGGATTTCGCAAAGACCCGGACTATCTGGCACGGGCGGGAATTTCGATGCCCCGGGCGCGGCAAGGCCGGCGACGCTGGCGCACGCGACCGGCGCGCCCGCTTCCGGACAGGCACCGATGCGTTTACACGCGGCCGAGGCCGGACGTTTCTATTCCCTACTGTTCGCCGACCACACACGGCAGGCGCCGGCCGAACGAGCTGCAGCGGCGCTGCCGAACAACGAAGATCACCCGCTGGGCTTTGCCCTGGGGCAGCTCTCCGGCATTTACATCCTCGCGCAGAACCGGTCCGGCCTGATCGTCGTCGACATGCACGCGGCACACGAACGCATTGTCTATGAGTCTCTGAAAACGGCGCTGGACGCAGACCGCATCCCGACGCAAACCCTGCTCATTCCGGCGACCATGACAGCTACCGAGCTGGAGGTTGCCACGGTCGAGGAGAACCATGAACTGCTCGCCACTCTCGGATTCGAAATGGCGGTCATCGCACCCAATGCGATTGCCGTGCGAGCCGTACCTTCGATGCTGAGCAGCGCCGATGCGGCACAACTGGCCCACGAGACACTGCAGGAGATTGCCGAGTTCGGTGCGGGACGCGTGCTCACCGAGCGGCGTAACGAAATGCTGGCGACGATGGCCTGCCACGCCGCGGTCAGGGCCAACCGCCAGCTGACGATCGCGGAAATGAACGCGCTGCTTCGCGACATGGAGACGACCGAGCGCTCCGGGCAGTGCAATCACGGCCGGCCGACCTGGTTCCAGATCACGCTCGCCGAGCTCGACCGGATGTTCATGCGTGGGCAATAGGCCGCCCCGACTGCTGGAACGAACTTCGACGCCCGCAGCGTCTTCAGAAAGACAGTTGCTACCCGGATAGCCCGCTGCGAGG
>LJTS01000150.1 GCA_001304425.1 Betaproteobacteria bacterium SG8_40 | reverse complement strand
GCGCGCATCGGCACGGTCGTTTACTTCCTGTTTTTTATCCTGATGCCCTGGTACACGAGGATCGACAGAACGAGTCCGGAGCCTGAAAGGGTGACATCGTGAGAACCGTATTACTTGTAGCGTGCTTGCTCTTTCCCCTGATTGCCTCCGCAGCGGGTGGCGAAGTCAAACTGGATCGCGCCAAGATCGACCTGCGAGACGCCGTGTCGATCCAGCGTGGCGCTCAGGTGTTCGTCAATTATTGCCAGGGCTGTCATGCGGCCTCCTACATGCGATACAACAAGTTGCAGGATGTGGGGCTCAGTGAAGATCAGATCAGCGATAACCTGATTCTTACGGGCGCCAAGATCGGTGAAACGATGACGATCGCCATGCGTGAAGAAGATGGGAAGACCTGGTTCGGCGTGACGCCGCCGGACCTGTCAGTGATCGCAAGATCGCGCGGTGCCGACTGGCTGTATACCTATCTAAGGGGTTTTTACCGCGACGAGTCGGTTGTCACCGGCTGGAACAACGTGGCGTTTCCCAACGCCGCAATGCCGCACGTGCTGTGGAAGCTGCAGGGTATTCAGCGATTGCATACGCAAGCCGCGGACAGTCATGGCAAGGCCCACAGCGAACTAGTCCTTGAAACACCGGGAACGATGAGCGTGCCGGCTTACAACAACATGATTCGGGACCTGGTGACTTACCTCGAATACATGGCTGAGCCGGAGAGCGTAAAAAGAGAGCAAATCGGAATCATCGTGCTGATGTTTCTGGGCTTGATGGCAGTCCTTACCTGGCTGCTCAAGCGTGAATTCTGGAAAGACGTGCACTAGAGCAACGGGCAAACCAACATGATGACACTCTACTCGGGCACCACCTGCCCATTCAGTCAGCGTTGCAGGATCGTGCTGTACGAAAAAGGGATGGACTTTCAGATCGTTGATGTCGATCTGTACAACAAGCCGGAAGATCTGGCTGTGATGAATCCATACAACCGTACGCCGGTCCTGGTCGAACGCGATCTGATTCTTTATGAATCCAACATCATCAACGAATACATCGACGACCGGTTTCCGCACCCGCAGTTAATGCCTGCCGACCCGGTGATGCGGGCGCGTGCCAGACTGTTCCTGTTTCGTTTCGAAAACGAGCTGTTTTCCAATATCGACGCAATCGAAGGTGGAACGCAGAAACAGGCTGACAAGGCACGCATCGCCATCCGCGATAACCTTACCCAAATTGCGCCGGTATTCGTCAAACAGAAATACATGCTCGGTGATGAATTTTCCATGCTCGATGTGGCTGTCGCGCCTCTGCTGTGGCGGCTCGACTACTACGGGATCCAGCTGCCGAAGCAACTCGCGCCCTTGATGAAATACGCGGAGCGGTTGTTCAGCCGGCCGGCGTACATCGAAGCGCTGACACCGTCCGAGAAGGTAATGCGCAAGTGACCGATAGCCTGCCGACCACGCCCTATCTCATTCGTGCGATCTACGAGTGGTGCTGCGATGGCGGCCAGAGTCCGTATATTGCGGTCAAGGTGAATGAGAACACACGTGTGCCGCTGGAGTACGTCAAGGACGGCGAGATTGTGTTGAATATCAGCCCTGACGCGACACGCAATCTAAAGATCGACAATGACGTGATTCGCTTCTCTGCCCGATTCGGCGGTCTGTCGCAGGAAGTGTCGGTTCCTGTCGGCGCGGTAAAGGGCATTTTTGCCAGAGAATCCGGGCAGGGACTGGCGTTTCAGATCGCGCCGGCCGATGAGGCGGAGCGCCCGACCGGCGACCAGCAGCCAACAACACAGGAAGGCGACACGGGGCCGGCGCCGGCGGATACATCGCGCGGCCGCGCCAGGCTGCAGATAGTGAAGTAGTGTTTGCCGGGTGGCGTGCTGACCCTATAATCCCGGCCAGGCCGGCATAGCTCAGTTGGTAGAGCAGTTGATTTGTAATCATCAGGTCGCGGGTTCGACTCCTGCTGCCGGCACCATTCCAGAACGAGGATACCGATACTTCCATGCTTGAACATCGAATTTTCGTACTCCGGATTTTTATCCCGCTGTTTCTGTCGGTGAGTATGTTCCTGGCGCCTGCCACCTCGCTTGCTCAGGAGGAAATGACCTTCGAGCAGGCGCAATCGCGCGCCGCGTTCTCGCGAAAACAGATGCAGTCGATGAAGCGGGAACTCAAGGATGCGGAAGATCGCGAGGAGTCTGCCTTGCGCGAGGCGGAAGATTTCAAGAAGCGCCACGAACAAGCACTTCAGGATGCTGAAAACGCTACACAGGCCCGTCTGAAGGCCGAAGAAAATTATGAGCAGGCGCGCCAGCGATACTCGGAGGAGTCCGAGCGGTTGCTTCGAATCTACGAGAATCGCAAATAGCCCGCTTCCGCTCATCGACGGAGTTATTCACCGGCAGGTCCACAAAAAATGAAAATTCACGAATATCAGGCGAAGGAACTGCTGCGCGAATTTGGCGTCATTACGCCACGAGGCATCCCGTGTTTTTCTGTCGAGGAGGCGGTGAAAGCGGCCGGCGAACTTGGTGGCTCGGTATGGGTCGTGAAAGCGCAGATACATGCCGGCGGGCGCGGCAAGGGGGGCGGTGTCAAGGTCGCCAAGTCAGTGGACGAGGTTCGGAAATTTTCCTCCGCGATTCTGGGCATGCAACTCAAAACGCATCAGACAGGCCCCGAAGGCCAAAAAGTCAGGCGCCTGCTGATAGAGGAAGGCGCTGACATCGACAAGGAACTCTACGTCGGTATTGTCGTCGATCGTGCGACCCAGAAAGTCTGTGTAATGGCCTCTTCCGAAGGCGGCATGGATATCGAAGAGGTCGCCGCCAATACACCGGAACGCATCCACAAGGTATTTGTCGATCCCGGCGCGGGATTGACAGACGAGGAAGCTGCGTCCTTGTCGAAAGATATCGGTGTTCCTGAATCGTCACGGTCGAAATGTGTGGCGATGTTGCAGTCTCTCTATCGCGCATTTGTCGCAACGGATGCCTCGCTTGCGGAGATCAATCCCCTGATACTGACTGCCGATGGCAATGTCGTCGCGCTGGACGCGAAGATGAATTTTGACGAGAACGCACTGTTCCGCCATCCTGAGATTGTTGCTTTGCGGGACCTGGACGAAGAAGATCCGGTTGAAGTCGAAGCATCCAAGCACGACCTGTCCTACATTTCCCTCGACGGAAACATCGGCTGCCTGGTCAACGGTGCGGGATTGGCGATGGCGACGATGGACACTATCAAGTTGTTCGGCGGCGAGCCGGCGAACTTTCTCGACGTTGGCGGTGGTGCGACGACGGAAAAAGTGACCGAAGCATTCAAGTTGATGCTGCGCAACCCGGACCTGAAAGCTATTTTGGTCAACATTTTCGGCGGCATCATGCGATGCGATGTCATCGCCGCGGGAGTCGTCGAGGCGGCAAAACAGGTGAAACTGGGGGTCCCGCTGGTGGTGAGGATGAAGGGAACCAACGAAGATATAGGCAGGCAGATACTTGCAGATTCGGGCTTGCCGATCATCTCCGCGGACAATATGGGCGATGCCGCGCAGCGCGTCGTTGCGGCGACGAAAGGCAAGAGCTGATGTCTATCCTGATCGACAAGAACACCAGGGTCATCACCCAGGGCATCACCGGCAAGACCGGGCAATTTCATACCCGCGCTTGCCGCGAGTATGCCAATGGTGCCCAATGTTTCGTTGCAGGGGTCAATCCGAAAAAAGCCGGTCAGGACTTCGAGGGGATTCCGATCTTCGGGTCTGTGCGCGAGGCAAAGCAGGCAACCGGCGCCAATGTCTCGGTGATTTATGTGCCGCCTGCCGGTGCTGCAGCGGCAATCTGGGAAGCGGCCGAAGCGGAACTCGACCTTGCCATCTGTATTACTGAAGGCATTCCGGTGCGTGACATGATCGAAGTGCGCGACAAGATGCGCAAATGCAACAGCAAGACCATTTTGCTTGGACCGAATTGCCCGGGTGTCATTACTCCCGATGAACTGAAAATCGGGATCATGCCCGGGCATATCCACCGCAAGGGGACAATAGGCGTCGTTTCGCGTTCCGGGACGCTGACTTACGAGGCGGTTGCGCAATTAACGGAACTTGGTCTGGGTCAGAGCACGGCCGTCGGTATCGGTGGCGATCCGGTTAACGGCCTGAAACATCTCGACGTGTTGAAGATGTTCAACGAAGATCCGGGCACAGATGCCGTCGTCATGATTGGCGAGATCGGCGGTACGGACGAGGAGACCGCGGCATTGTGGGCAAAGGAGAACATGACCAAGCCGGTCGTAGGATTTATTGCCGGCGTCACGGCACCGGCGGGCAAGAGAATGGGGCATGCCGGCGCCATCATTTCCGGCGGCAAAGGGACTGCTGCCGAGAAACTTGAGGTGATGGAAGCGTGCGGCATTCGTGTCACGCGCGATCCGTCCCAAATGGGAAAGCTGCTCAAGTCGGTCCTGAAATAAGGTTTACACTCGGGTTCGGTGCCTGGCGCCGGACTGCTCGCAAATGATCAGGCAATGACCACCTAAGTCACCTGCCAACCTGCCCCGGGGCGGATGGCAGGTGGCGAATCGCGCAGTGCATACACCGCTCACACTCGATCCACTCAATCCCCAGTTCTGGGTGGCTGTACTCCAGATCGTCGTCATCGACATTCTTCTGTCGGGCGACAATGCGGTTGTGATCGCGCTCGCCTGCCGCAATCTTCCGCCGCAACAGCGCCGCCTGGGAATCATCTGGGGTGTGGGGGGGGCCATCGGACTGCGGGTTGTTCTGACATTTTTTGCGGTGACCTTGCTCACGCTCAGCTATGTCAAACTCGTCGGCGGTGCCCTGTTGATGTGGATCGGGATCAAACTCGTGCTGCCGCAAGCCGAGGACGGTGGGCACGAGATCAAGGCTGCGGGCAACCTCTTTGCAGCCATACGCACCATCATTGTTGCCGATTTCGTGATGAGTCTCGATAACGTCATCGCGGTTGCTGCTGCCGCGAGGGATAGTGTGTTCCTGCTGATCTTTGGCCTGGCCTTGTCGATTCCATTGATGGTTTGGGCCAGTCAGTTGATACTTCGCCTGATGGATCGTTTCCCGATGATCATAGTCGGTGGAGGAGCGCTGCTTGGATGGATTGCCCTGTCGATGGCAATCGCCGATCCGGTAGTCAAGCCAGTGCTCGAACCGGTTCAGCACTGGTTGTCGTGGGCTGCGCCGGCGCTTGGTGCATTAATCGTCATTGTCACCGGATGGTTGGCTGCGGCGCGCCGGCCGGCGCCCGCCGCCAAAATTATTGACCTGGCAGCCGCCGACGACGAATCCGAGGGGGATAGACATGCCTAGTGTGTTGTTGCTCGTGGACGGATCGGATAATGCGTTGCGGGCGGTGCGCGATTTTGTCGAAAAGCGCGACTGGTATCGGCAGCCCGTTGACCTGCATCTGCTCAACGTACAGTTGCCGATCGCGTCCGGATTGGTCAAATCCTTCATATCGAAAAATCAGCTCGATGATTATTACCGGGAAGAGGGATTGGCCGCCCTACAGCAGGCGCGAGCGTTGCTCGACGAAGCGGGTGTGCCTTATCGCCATCACATCGGGGTCGGTGACCTTGCGGCCACCATCCTCGACTACACGGTTGACAAGAAAAGCGACCTGATTGTCATGGGCACGCATGGGCGCGGTGCCGTCAAGGGAGCATTGCTGGGCTCTGTCGCGGCCCGCATGCTGCACGAGGGGAATGTTCCTGTGCTGCTGGTCAGCTAGTCCCGGGACGATTCGATCAACAATCGGGTTGATCAGAAACTGCGTCAATCAGAAGCCGAACCGATCAGGCTTGCCAGGCAGCGTGGGCACAGGCATGAGCTGCCCGCCTCCGGGCTGACGACCGGCGGAAAATCGGACGCGCACCAGCAAGGGATGCTGTCGTTCAAACCGCAATGAAAAGCGGCGCCGCATTGCTCGCAATGCTGGTTGTCCGGTGATCGTTCCCCGGCATTCGCCGCGAGGGTCTTTCTCGTCCGCACGTCTGCTCCCGTGTTTGGCGCGAATGAATCGTTGGCGTGAGCGAGAGAGTGTATCTTGAGATCTGGTTTGTCATACTGAACTCGTGACGAAACGCCTTCGGGAGAGCAAGAATGCGCGCGATGCAGTTGTCAGGCGAAGCAGGGGAATTGACCCAGTCCGACATTCCCGTCCCCGCGCCCGGACCCGGCCAGATACGGATCAGGGTCAAGGCCTGCGGCGTATGCCGCACGGACCTGCATGTGGTGGACCGGGAGCTACGGGGCGGCAAGTTGCCGGTCGTGCCGGGTCACGAAATAGTCGGAACCGTTGATGCTGTGGGTAGCGAAGTCGGGACGGTTTCATTGGGGCAAAGGGTCGGGGTGCCGTGGCTGGGCTGGACTTGTGGCCAATGCGAATATTGCCTGAGTGGCCGCGAGAACCTGTGTGACCATGCCCGTTTCACCGGGTTTGACATGGACGGCGGCTATGCCGAGTTCGTCGTGGCCGATGCGCGCTTCTGCTTCCCTTTGCCCGGTGAGTTTGACGACCTGCATGCAGCGCCACTTTTGTGTGCTGGACTGATCGGTTACCGCTCGCTGGTCAAGACCGGTGACGCGCAGCGGATTGGTATCTATGGTTTTGGTGCGGCGGCACACATCGTTGCGCAACTTGCCGT
>LJTS01000149.1 GCA_001304425.1 Betaproteobacteria bacterium SG8_40 | reverse complement strand
CCCTTTTCCCTGAGTTCATGCAATACCCGGGCGGCGCCGAAACGGCGCCGCCGGGTCTGGACCACCGCGTCAACGAAACGCCGTTCGGAAAGCCAGCCCTTGTCTTCAAACTCGTCGAGCACGCCTTGCACTTCGGCATCGTCCACGTCCGGCGAGGACAAGCGGTCCTGCAACTCTCGCCGAGAATATTCGCGGCGCGCCAGCATGCGCAAGGCACGCACCCGCACACCAGCAGGTTCTGCCACGGCGGCGGCTATGCTTCGACGACTTCCTCGGCGAGCGGCCGGATACCTACTGCCTCGCGAACGCGGTTCTCGATTTCTCTCGCCAACTCCGGATGCTCTTTCAGGTAATCGCGCACGTTGTCCTTGCCCTGCCCGATACGTTCGCCGTTATAGCTGTACCAGGCACCGGCCTTGTCGACAAGCTTGTGCGCGACGCCGAGATCGATGATCTCGCCTTCGCGAGAAATGCCCTTGCCGTAAAGGATGTCGAACTCGGCCTGCCGGAATGGCGGCGCGACCTTGTTCTTCACGACCTTGGCGCGGGTCTCGTTGCCGATCACCTCGTCGCCCTTCTTGATGGCGCCGATGCGGCGAATGTCGATGCGCACCGATGAATAGAACTTCAGCGCATTGCCGCCGGTGGTGGTTTCCGGGTTGCCGAACATGACGCCGATCTTCATGCGAATCTGGTTGATGAAAATCACCAGCGTGTTGGACCGCTTGATATTTGCCGTGAGTTTGCGCAGCGCCTGGGACATCAACCGCGCCTGCAATCCCATTTGCGGGTCGCCCATCTCGCCCTCGATTTCCGCCTTTGGCGTCAGGGCGGCAACCGAGTCGATCACCACGACATCCACCGAACTCGACCGCACCAGCATGTCGGCAATCTCGAGCGCCTGCTCGCCGTTGTCGGGCTGCGAGATCAGCAACTCGTCGATGTTCACGCCGAGCTTGGACGCATACTCCGGATCGAGCGCGTGTTCGGCATCGATGAACGCCGCGGTGCCGCCGATCTTCTGCATTTCCGCGATCACCGACAGCGTCAGTGTGGTCTTGCCGGAAGATTCCGGACCATAGATTTCCACAACCCGGCCGCGCGGCAGCCCGCCAATGCCCAGCGCCAGATCGAGTCCCAGGGAACCCGTCGACACCACCTTCAGATCGGGCGACACCTCCTGCTCGCCGAGGCGCATGATCGATCCCTTGCCAAATTGCTTCTCGATCTGTGACAGCGCTGCCTCGAGCGCTTTTTGCCGGTTGTCATCCATGATGCCTGTCTCCCTGCTACCTTGAAAAAGTTGCGAAAATTATCGCACATGGCTAGCTCACTACGTGAGCCACCGACGTCTTTTCGCCGATGGATTTGCCGGCCGACAGCCTCCGGGCCGCAGCAGCTTCGCGATCAGCACTCGACCGCAAACTGCCGAAAGTCTGTTTATCCGCTTGATCCGCCGCGCTTTTCCCGCCGCAGTCACGCCCGCCCGGCCAGAACCCCCGGCCTGCCCGGCGAAAAAACACTCGTCAGCGCCTCCCGGAGATCAGCGTTTGCGCAAACGGCCGCCGTCTGGACCCACCGTCCGCACCGATTGCACCGAACGCTAGGTGATGCGCGGGGTCCCCGCCAATCTGATCAGCGCCTGCAACGCCGCGATCACCGCCTGCCGGCGCACGGCATTGCGGTCTCCGCTCAGCTGCAAGCGTGTTGCCTGCGCTGCACTGTCGCGCGCGCAGACTGCCAGCCATACCGTGCCGACCGGCTTGTCGGCGGAACCCCCTTCCGGACCGGCGACGCCGCTCACTGCAACACTGTAATCGGCGTGCGTGCGCTGCAATACGCCCTGCGCCATTTCCCGCACCGTCATCTCGGACACCGCACCGTGACTTTCCAGCGTGCCGGCCCGCACCCCGAGCAGTTCCTCCTTGGACCGGTTGGTATAGGTCACGAAACCGCAGTCGAACCAGTTCGAACTGCCGGGGACCATCGTGACCGCCTGCGAGATCCAGCCACCGGTGCACGACTCCGCCGTTGCCAGCACCCGCCCGCTTTGTTTGAGCAGCGTTCCCAGCCGTTCACTCAGTCGGTAAATTTCCTCGTCCATCATTTGATATCCGGCTCCCGGGACTGCGGCCAACGCCTAGAACGACCCGACCCAACCATGCATTCTTTGCCACGCAGCCAGACAGAGCAAGGCATAGAAAGCAGCGACGAGGTCGTCCAGCATCACGCCGAATCCGTTCTGGATACGACGATCAAGGCCCCTGATAGGCGGGGGTTTGAGAATGTCGAACAGTCGAAACAACAGGAACGCGAACGCCTGCCACAGCGGTTGCGCTGGAACGAAATACAAGACCAGCATGAAAGCAGCGATTTCGTCCCACACCATGCCACCGTGGTCGTGCACGCCAAGATTGCGGCCGGTAACCTCGCAAAACCAGATGCCGGCAACGAAAGCCAGACCGATTAAGGCGAGCACCGCCTGGTCCGGCAGCAGGGCCGCCAGGCCGTAATAGAGAGGAAACCCCAGCAAGGTACCCAGCGTGCCCGGCGCGAACGGCGCGATGCCGACACCGAAACCGAACGCGAGGAAATGCGCCGGATGGGAAAACACAAACGCGAATGTCGGCCGCCGCGCCATGTCATTCAAAATGGTCGTAGCCGCCGGAGCCAACGTCAATCACGCTGCCCGAGCTGTCCAGCACCGCGACGCCGGACCCCGGCACCACCACTCCGATGCGGGTCAGCGCCAGACCGAGCGTGGCCGAAACCCGGTCAAGTTGTCCAGCCGCATGCGCGGGCACGGTAAACAGCAACTCGTAGTCGTCACCGCCAGCAAGCACCGCGCTGCGCACGCCGTGATCCGCCTTCAGGTGCATGAGGCCGGCAATCACCGGCACGGCGTCATATCGGATTTCGATCCTCACGCCGGAACGCTGCGCAATGTGCCCGGCGTCCGCAACCAGGCCGTCCGACACGTCAATCGCGCTGCTGGCCACCCCCACCAGCGCCTCGCCCAGTTCGATGCGCGGGGCCGGCCTGTCGAGCCGCGTCGAACAAATATCGAGGTCACCGCCCTTGAGCCGCAGTTCACCGCGCCGGTGCCGCAGTGCCAGCGCTGCGCTGCCAATGTGTCCCGACACCCAAACCTCGTCACCCGCCCGGGCACCATCGCGCCGCAACGCCTTGTCCGCTGCAACCTCGCCGGTCGCAGCGACCGTAAGGCTCAGCGGCCCATGGGTCGTATCGCCGCCTATCAACGCAACGTCGTAGCGTTGCGCCAGATCGTAAAACCCGCCGGCGAAGTCCTCCAGCCAGGCTTCATCGATCGCTGGCAGGGTAATCGCAAGCATGACCCAGCGCGGCCGTGCGCCCATCGCGGCAAGATCCGACAGATTGACCGCCAGTGCCTTGTGCCCGAGCGCCCGCGGCTCACAGTTAGGCGAGAAATGAACGCCGCTGACCAGCGTGTCCATCGTCATCGCCAGATCATGCCCGGCAGACGGCTCGACCAGTGCCGCGTCATCGCCGACACCGAGTTTCGCCGCCGGCGACGAACGTGAGAAAAAGCGGTCGATCAGATCGAATTCGGTACTCATGCCCCTGCGGCCCGTCGAGCCCTTCGTGTCAATGGCTAGAACAAGCGGCCGTTATTTCGATTTTGGCAGGTGCTGCAAAAGGTTTAGATACTCTTCTTCCTTCATCGTGAAACTGTGCTCTGCCTTCGGGAACCCGCCACTGCGCACGTCCTCCTGAAAATCCGCCAGCGCCTTGCTGATCAAGTCCCAGCAATTGGCATAGCGTTTGACGAACTTCGGGGTAAATCGATCGAACAAGCCGACCATGTCATGCAGGACAAGGTTTTGCCCATCGCAATACGGTCCGGCTCCGATGCCGATCGTCGGTATGCGCAGGCGCTCGGTAATGAGCTGGGCGACCCGGTCCGGTATCGCCTCGAGTACGATCGCAAAGCATCCGGCCTGCTCCATCGCCAGCGCGTCCTTGAGCAGCTGCACGCCGGCCACGGCGTCCCTGCCCTGCACCTTGAAGCCGCCGAGCTTGGACATCAGTTGCGGCGTCAACCCGATATGCGCCATCACCGGCACGCCTGCATCCACCACTGCCTTGGCCATCGGCGCGAAATCCTCGCCGCCCTCGAGCTTGACGACATCCGCTCCGCCTTCCTTGATCATGCGCATCGCATTATTGACCGCATCCTCTTTCGAGGCGTGGTACGCGCCCAGCGGCAGGTCTCCCACCAGCAAGGCGCGCTTCGCGGCGCGCGAGATCGCCCTCGCGTGGTGAATCATCTCGTCCATGGTGACCGGCACGGTGCTCTCGTAGCCCAATGCGGTCATGCCGAGCGAGTCACCGATCAGGATGCAGTCGATGCCGGCCCGGTCCACCAGTTGCGCCGTCGGGAAATCCACCGCCGTTACCTGAAAGACCTTTTCCCCGCGATCCACTTTTGCCTGCAGATCAAAAATGGTGAGTTTCTTCACCGGTGCAGCGTCCGCCATGCTTCCTCCCGTTCCATTTGTTATTGATTGTCCCGGCCGCAATGCCGCCGGCCGCCTGCGGAATCAAACTCCGCATCCCGGTTTCGACGATCCGAACACGCTGCGTAGCGAACGCAGTGGAACGATGGCCGGAAATACAGTGCGAAAGGCATCCGGTCCAGGTTACACCCCGCTGTTCCGACGTGTATTCAGCGCGTCCCCTTCTTGCCTCGCGCCTGCGTTTCCAGCGCACGCAGTTCCGGAGCGAGTTTGTCCAGCACCCCGTTCACGTACTTGTGACCGTCCGTCCCGCCATACATTTTGGCAAGCTCAACCGCCTCGTTGATGATCACCGCGTAGGGCGTATCCGGTTGCCCGCTCAATTCGCTCGCGGCAATCAGCAGCAAGGCGTGCTCGATCGGCGAGAGTTGTCCAATCGGACGATCAAGGTACGGGCCGAGCCTGTCGCGCAAGACGTCAGCATCCGAAACCACATTGCGGACCAGTTCTTCGAGGTAGGCTCGATCGGCCCTGCCATAGGTCTCCTCGCCGGCGATGTGCGCAAGCACTGTGTCGGCATCCGACCTGTTTACCAACCACTGGTAAAGTCCCTTGAGCGCCAGTTCTCGCGACGCCCTGCGGCTACCCTTCATCGATTGCGTCCATCAGTCTCGCCATTTGCACGGCCACCTGCGCGCAATCGGTCGCTTTCTGCTCGATGCGCTGAGTAACCTGTTGCACCGTGTCGCAGGTGAGTATGCCGTTCGCAATTGGCACACCCGTATCAAGCTGTACCGCCGTGATGCCCGCTGCCGATTCGTTGGAAACGATTTCGAAGTGATAGGTATCACCGCGAATCACGGCGCCGAGCGCGATCAGCGCATCGAATCGCCCGCTGTCGGCGAAACGCTGCAGCGTGATCGGCGCTTCGAGCGCACCCGGCACGCTGGCGATGGCAATGTTCTCGGCCGCAACCCCCAGGCGCAACAACTCGTTGTAACAGACATCGAGCATCGCTTCGCCGATGTCCTGATTGAACTGGCCGACGACGATTCCAATGTTGAGCGCCTTTCCGTCAATATCGATCGGGAACGCCTGCGCCCCTTCGAAACCTGTCATAGCCTTGCTCCTTGAACAATGTGGCGCTTTGCCGGCCGCCGGCCGGACCAGCATTTGCGAGTCCCGTATTGTCCAGACTTCGGCCATGCCGCGCCAGCAGTCTGACCAGAGACGCGACAGTATATAGAAGGTCAGCGTCGTCCCCGCCTGCACACCGGTGCATTGCGCGACGCTGCACGAGGGGGAACTGCCGGGAACGAACAACAATCGCGTCGCTGGTGAGCGGAATGCAAACGTCGTCGCCTCCGTTCAGCCGGGCCGGGAATCGTCGGCCTTGCCGCAAAGCAGCCGTATTGCACGGCAATGCCGCCACCCGGCTAGCGGCCCGGTTGCATGTATCCCGTGATCTCCAGATCGAATCCCGCCATGCTGGGCATACGCCGCGGCGCCGCCAGCAGACGCATGCGCGTCACCCCGACGTCCCGCAGAATCTGAGCGCCGATACCGTAGTTGCGCAAATCGACTTTTGGCGGCGCCTGCGGTTTGTCATCGAGGTGGGCGAGCAGCTGGTCACCGTCCTCGGTACGATGCAGCAGCACCAGCACGCCACTGCCTGCTTCACTGATTGTCTTCATGGCCTCATGCAGGTTCCATGAATGCAAACGGCTCGCCGTATCGATGACATCCGCCACCGACAACGGCTCATGCACGCGCACCAGGATCTCCTCACCCGGCTGCAGTTCGCCCTTGATCAGGACCAGGTGGGTATTGCGTGAAATCTTCTCGCGGTAGGCGATCAGTTCAAACCGGCCGAACGCGGTTTCGATGGGGCGCTGCATGGCCCGCTCCACCAGCGATTCGGTCCGGCTGCGATGGTGTATCAGGTCGGCGATGGTACCGATCCTGAGATTGTGCTGGCCGCCGAACTCGATGAGATCCGGCAGTCTCGCCATTTCTCCGTCTTCCCTGAGAATCTCGCAAATGACGGCCGCCGGCTCCAGACCCGCCATCGCCGCCAGGTCACATCCGGCCTCCGTATGCCCGGCGCGCACCAGCACGCCGCCCTCTTCCGCCATCAGCGGAAAAATATGGCCCGGCTGAACGATGTCGGCAGGCCGCGCATTCTCGGCGACCGCGGCGCGAATGGTCCTGGCCCGGTCTGCAGCCGAAATGCCGGTGGTCACACCCTGGGCCGCCTCTATGGAAACCGTGGAATTCGTCCCG
>LJTS01000148.1 GCA_001304425.1 Betaproteobacteria bacterium SG8_40 | reverse complement strand
TGTGCGATAACGCTTCCATCGCCCCCGAAAGCCTGGTCTGTCCGCACATACCCTACGGACCCACCCACGACGCCAAAGCCGCGGCGAAGTGGTTCGACTTCGCAAGCGATCCTGCGATTCTCGACCTGGTCGGGCAGTTGATCGGGCCGGATATCATCCTCTGGGGTTCGCAGGTATTCTGCAAACCGGCGCTGACCGGCAAGGCCATTCCGTGGCATCAGGACGGGCAATACTGGCCGATCAGACCGCTTGCGACCTGCTCGGTCTGGATTGCCCTTGACGACGCAACTCCGGAGAACGGCTGTATGCGTTTCATTCCCGGCTCGCATGCCGGTGCCAGCGTGTTTCGCCATCGCACCAGCGAACGAAACGACATCGTACTCAACCAGGAGGTCGAACCGGCTCTGTTCGACGAATCGACGGCGCGCGACGATGTCCTCGAAGCCGGGCAGTTCTCCTTGCACGACGTGTATCTGATTCACGGCTCGAATGCCAACCGCTCGCCGAACCGTCGCGCCGCATTCGTGATCCGCTATATGCCGGCGTCGTCGACGTTTAAACGGCACGCCGGCGACACGCATCGCCAGGCCGAAGTCAGCTTCAGCATGAGCAAGCGGCCCATCTGGTTGTTGCGGGGGTGCGATCGCGGCGGCAACGATTTCAGTATCGGCCATGGCGAGGACTACCAGCTCGCCGCCCGGGTATCCGACGAAACGCAGTAGCTGGTTGACCGCTACCCATCATGCAGTTTGCCGCGGCGTTCCGCCGCTGCGGACACACACTACGAGCGTTCTGCGCATCATCGACCAAAGGCAGGAGCAATATGATCACAACCGCTTACGTCAAGAAGATGGCGGCGTACAACCAGTGGATGAACGCCCGATTGTACGAGTTCGCTGCCGGTTTACCGGCCGGGGAGGTGTCACTCGATCGCGGCGCGTTCTTCCGGTCCATCCTCGGTACGCTGCACCATCTGGTCAACGGCGACACCGGCTGGCTGAAGCGGTTTGCAGGCAGTCCGGCGCGGACCCGCAGTCTCGACCCGGTGCGCTCGCTCGAAGGTCCGGTCACGCTGGACGAGATTCGCTTCCCTGATCTGGCCGGCCTGCGTGCCCGCCGAACGCTGCTCGACACGGCCATCCTCGAGTGGTCCGACGAACTGACCGATGCCGACCTTGGCACAACGGTGCAATACGTCAACATGAAAGGCGAAGCCCACAGCAAGCCGCTCGGGGCGCTGCTGATGCACTTCTTCAATCATCAGACACACCATCGCGGCCAGGCGACGACGCTGCTGAGCCAGGCGGGTGTCGACGTAGGTGTCACGGACCTGCTGGCGCTGTTGCCGGACGTCGGCCGGTAGCGGCGCCGGGATTGACGTTCGCCGAGCGTGCTGATGTGACGAAGGCAACCCCGCCGGTCAGTGGGATCGCGTCGCGACGCCTCGTTGCCGGATCAGCGGCATGAAACCCAGCAGTCCGAGTACCGGGCCGGGCAGCAGCAGCCAACTGGTGTGTGCGCCGAGAGTACTCACGCTGGCCGAGGCGACAGTGATCGAGACCACCGAAATGAAAAACCCGATGCTGTTCTGGATGGCCAGTGCGCTGCCGACCAGATTGGGCGGGCAGGCGCGCGCCGACAGTGCGGAGAACTGCGGCGAGTCGGCGATGACGCTCACGCCCCAAAGCAGCAGAACGGCCAGCAATACCTTGGCTGAAACGTCTTGCAACAACGGAAACAGCAGACAGACCGTACCGGATGCCGCCAATGCCAACGCCGCCACGCGCGCGCTGCCGATGTGGCGGCTGAGCCGCCCGCCGAGTATGCAACCGGCAGCACCGGCACCGATCACCGCGAACGCCCACGCCGAGGTGATCGAGGCCGAGACCGTGCCGCCGTTGCTGTTGGCCAGCACCGGCAGAAGCAGGAAGGGCACGATCGTCCAGAACGCGTAAAGCTCCCACATGTGTCCGAAGTATCCCAGTGCCGAAGCGCGAAACGCGGGGATGCGAAATACCTTGATGATCGCGCCAAGGCGCAGGCGCTGGCCGGGGGCATTGGTGGTCAGGTGCGGGCCGTCACCGAGGCGCGCAACCATTGCCGCGCCCGCCAGTGCCAGCACCGAAGACGCCAGCACTACCGCGCTCCAGTTCCACTCGCTGCCGGCCGCGCGCACCGCGTGGGGCAGGGCGGTGCCGATGGTGAGCATGCCCAGCAGCCATCCCAGCGCCTCTCCCGAGCGTTGCGGCGCCCAACTGACTACCAGCTTCATACCCAGTGGATATATGCCGGCCAGGGCGGCGCCGGTCAGAAAGCGGTAGGCCGCCGCATCGCCAAGCCCGGTTGCGATCAATGCGAACGCCGCGTTGGTTGCGGCGCCGAAGCAGGCGCACACGGCCACGATACGGCTGGCGGCAAAACGGTCGGCGATGCCGGAAAGCGAAAACCCCAGTGTGCCGGCGATGAAACCAAGCTGGACCGCGTTGGTCAGCAGGCCGATGTCGGCGCTGGTGAGCCCCCAGTCACGCGCGAGCCCCTGCGCCGATGCATTGGCGCTGAACCACAGCGATGTTCCGAACAACTCGGCAACGATAATGACTGCGATGGCGCGCACTGCCACGCGATCGGACGTGGTGGATGCATCGGTGTGCTCTGGCGCCGTCACGCCGTTGGCCGAGGCAAGGACAACCGGCACGCGCAGGTTTTCGCGAAATCGGTCACATCGGGCATGAAGCGCCGGAAGTCGCGTTCGAATGCGGCGTAGTTGTGTTCGAGTTCCTCAGCGGAATCGATGAGGGTATTGGTACGCCGCAGCCGCTGGCTCATCCGGTTCAGTGCCGTGTCTACCGCTTCGAGTTGCGCATAGGAACCCAGCCAGTCGAGTTCGACCATGAAGCGCGCGGCGCGTTGTGCGCGTTCGGGCAACGCCGTGTGGCGGCGCTGCAGCAACCGGTAGAAGTCCCCGGTAAAGGCGTCCAGCGGACGGTGATGAAACTCGTCCCAGTACTTCGCCAGGAAGTGATCGTAGAACATGTCGATCATGACGCCGGCGAAGCGGCGCCTGCCACTGCTTACCCTGTTCCGGCTTGCCGTGACGACCGGGTGGGCGTCGGTGAAGCTGTCGATCCTGCGATGCAGTTCTATCGCCCTGGTAATGTCCGTGCTGTACTGCTTGCTGACCTCGGCGCTGGTGAGCGGGCCCTTGACGAAATCGCCCAGCAGGCTCCCCAGCATCGCGTCTTCGCCCGGCGGCGACAGGTACAGATGGGCGAGGTAGTTCATGCAACGCCGTTGCAGATTTCACGTTGCCGGGCGGATTTCATTCCGAGTGCATGTCCATGTAATCGAGCGTCATCTGCGTCAAGGTGCGCACACCCAGTTTCAGCGCCGACTCGTCGATGCGAAATCGCGGCGAATGGTTATAGGCAACCTTTGTCAGATCGGTGCCCGGTGGCGATCCGCCCAGGAACACGAAAACCGCCGGTGCCTGCTGGGCGAAGAAGGCAAAGTCTTCATAGCCGGTGGTCTTGTCGCGTAGGATGACATTGTCCGCGCCGGCGACGCGTTGCAGTGTCGGCAACATGCGCTGCGTCAATTGCGGATCGTTGATCATCACGGCGTAGGGCTTTTCGATTTCCACTTCGGCGCTGGCGCCGGCGGCTGCCGCGATGTTTTCCGCGGTGAGGCGGATGCGCCGGTGGATGTCATCACGCATGTCTTCGTCGAAGGTACGAATGGTGCCGACCATCTCAACCGTTTCGGGGATGATGTTGAAACGGTTGCCGCCGTTGATGCTGCCGATCGATAACACTGCGGGTTCTGCCGTGGTCTTGATCTGCCGGCTGACGATGGTTTGCAGACCGATAATCACCTGTGCCGAAACGACAATCGGGTCAATGCCGGTCCACGGCGCGGAGCCGTGTGTTTGTCGGCCGTTGATCCGGATGCGCAGCACGTCGGCTGCGGCCATCGCCGGGCCGGGCCGGTAGCCCAGCGTGCCGACTTGCGTCGAACTGCCGATGTGCAATCCGAATATGGCGTCGACTTTCGGATTGTTCATCACTCCCTGTTTCACCATCAGTGCGGCACCGCCCTCTTCACCGGGAGGCGGGCCTTCTTCGGCCGGCTGAAATATGAACTTGACGTTGCCTTTCAGGTCGTCGCGCATGCCCGCCAGTATTTCGGCAACGCCCATCAGCATCGCCACGTGGGTGTCATGGCCGCAGGCGTGCATCACGCCGGTTTCCCTGCCGGCCCAGGAGGTCGTTACCTTCGAGGCAAACGGCAAACCGGTTTCCTCGGTTACCGGCAAGGCATCCATGTCGGCGCGCAGCGCGACGGTAGGTCCGGGTCTGCCGCCGCGCAGCAAGGCCACGACGCCGGTATGCGCGACACCGGTTTTCACTTCCATCCCCAGGGCGCGCAGGTGTTCGGCGACCAGTGCGGACGTGCGGAACTCACGGTTGCCGAGTTCGGGGTTGGCGTGGATGTCACGCCGCCATTCGATAACTTTGGGTTCAATGCGTGCTGCCGCAGATTCCGCATCGCTGCGCAGATCGGCGTGAGCGGGCAGGCTCGCCGTAATCGCGGCGGCCAGTATCAGTCGAAGACAGGTCATTAGTGGCGGTCTCGCATCAAGGTGGTTGGACGGGAGCAGTTTCAACGGCGCGAGGACGAGCGTCAAGGCGCGTGGCGCCAATCTGTGTTCAGGCAGGCGGTGTAATCGGTGTTTGCCGCGAGAAGCGGGCGAGGGAATGCGCCGTAACGTTCAGAGCCGATTCGGCGGATGTTTACGCGCTGTCGCGAAAACGAGTCATCGCGACTACTCGCTTTCCATGAACGGCAGCCAGTTGCGCCGGCCCAGCCACGCCAGCAGGTGAGCCCAGATCACGCAGCCGCCGCCAACCAGCAGGAACAGTTTCGCCGGATGCAGCGCACTGTCGAACAGCATCGCGGTGAGGCCCGCAATCACCCCAACCAGCCATCCCACCGGCGCGAACGACGAGCCGGCCTGTTGCGCGCGCACCATCATCTCCAGCAGCTTGTCCCGGCTCGGGATGAAATCGGCGACCGACTCCGGCTTGCGGCGAAACACGATCAGCTTGAACAGTGCTTTCAGCAAGCCCAGGCCGATGCCGTGAAACGCAATCGCATTCAGCCGGGCGATCCAGAGTCCGTAACCCAGAAAGAAGATCGCCACCATCGGAACGAACAGCACGTCTCTTGCGGTCTGCGACAGGTCGCCCGGCACCTGCCCGATCACCCAGGCGAAGGCAGGTCCGCCGATGAATGCGGCAAACAGCACGAGAATCTGCAGGCCGCTGGCCAGCGGCCGGTACAGGATGCCGTAGGGTGTTTCGAGGCCTCCGGGCGGCACATCGAGTGGCGTGAACTCCGGTTTCGCGGGATCATGCGGCATGGCTTCCATTCGAATCAGTCAACGGATAAGAGATTTCGAGCATCGACCGTGCCGGTTTTGCCGCCCTGATGGCCGGAGCGGGCGCCGTTTTTCGCGGCGGCAAGTCACCGGCCGCATATGCTGACGCCCCCGGCGATCCCGGACCCGCGCCGGTATGCGGACAATGGGGCCTCGCCGCTGGCGGCTGGCGCGCATGAACTCGCCGCCTCCGCCGCGGATTCATTGTCGTCACCGAATACGCTGGCACGGGAAATTTCCGGCATGCTCGCGCGGGGCGATGAAAAACCGGTGCGCGACGCGTTGCGAAACGCGCCATCGGCGCAAGCTTGCCGCGTGCTCTACCGCGCGCTGGATCTTGCGCTCACGCCAGGCTTCCCGGCTGATGCCGATTCGGATAATGCGGTGCCGGAGCACGGCGTCCATCTGCACCTGTTCGCGATACCCGTGCTCCTCGTTGTTGGCGCGCCCGCCGCGCGCCGGATCAGCGGCGTCGTGCCGGACACGGGGGCGATTCGCGCCCTGTTCGAACAATCGGGTGCGCTCGGCCATTGCCGTAACTTCGGGCTGTCGAACGTGCTTGCCGCGCCCGAGCAGATCGACGCCATTCCCTGGACGACGCTGCACTCGGTTGCGCACGCGCAGTCGTGGGCCGGTTACGCCGGGCTCGATCTGCCGCCGACGGACATCGACGTCGAAGCCGGCCGCGAAACCGTTCATCTGCGCTTCATGTCAGGAGCCGCCTTGACGCCAACCGATGCGCCGGCATTTGCCGAAGCGGCGGGGGACATTGGCAGCTGGGGTATGCCATTGACAAAGGAATTGGGGCGGCAGTTGACGACGGCGGATGTATCCCTGCTCGCCATACCAAGGGTACCGCGCAGCATCGTGCGCGCGCTGCAGGAAGGCTGGTTTGCCGTGCGCGAACTCGGCTTCCAGTTGTTCCTCAGCAACGCACTGCGCCAGGCGCGCATGCGCATCGGCGAGCCGGATGTCACTGTCACAGCGTGCCCGGACCAGACCATACGCATACGGCTGACTTCGCCGTTCGACGAGTTGCTGGATCAGACTTACGGCTGGCCGCTTTCGCCGGGGGACGATTTCGAAGCAGTCGCAACAAGTATATCGACGTTGCTCGAAGAGGCGCGGGTGGAGCGGGTCGTGGTCGTGCCTGATGTTAAAGATGTTTCGGGTGTTACCCAGAGTTCGCATTGATTGCGGTATCCGGCATATTGTCCATGCGGGGTTTCGCTCTAAAGCAAATCAAGGACTTGTGCGTTCTTGTGCAACCTATTATCGGCTCCGCTGACCGTCGAAGCACGCGAACATCATGATTCTTGGCGATAATGTGCTAACGGGCAGATTCGAGAGGATGTGATAGATGGTTTTTAGGC
>LJTS01000073.1 GCA_001304425.1 Betaproteobacteria bacterium SG8_40 | reverse complement strand
AGTGAGCCGAATGCTGGGCTATGGGGGGCGCACGCAGAGCATGAGCGTTGAAGAAGCCGTTGCCGAGTGGGGCGAGGGCGGAGCGCGTTACACCATGGGTTCCAACAGCCGGGTGCGCGCGGTACGTGCGCGCCAGGAACTCGGCTGGTCACCATCAGCACCATCGCTGCTCGACGAAGTCGAGCGCGGTTGTTACAGAAGCTGACCGGCCTTATTTGACCGTCGTGACAGCGATGCGCTGCTCGAAACGCAACTCACTCGAGTCGACGACCTCGGCGCGCAATTCCCCGTCGCCATCGGGCAGAAAGTAGAAGCGAAACACCGGATTCTCGCTGATCGTGAAATCGACGTCCGCCGACATGACGAGCTGGTCGGAGTAGTAGACATTCACCTGCCGCACGAAGTGCGGTTCGAGAATGACATTGGTCGACATGCCGGTAATTTGCGGGTGCTTGATCATCAATTGGGCGGGAACCGGTTCGCCCGCTTTACTGAGCATGTTATCCATGCTCAGGCGCATCTTGCCAAGCGAGGGATCTACCGGGCCACCCGATATGGGTGCCGAGCAGCCGCCCGCGCCAAATACCATGGCGCTGTCCATCCACAGCGAGCCGTCATTCATCTCGGCAATCGCGCGAATCGGTGACGAGCTTTCCATACGCACGCGGGTTTCGATATCGGCGCGGCCGCTTTGGGGTGTCATCGTGAACTTGACACCAAACGGCGACGGGTTTTCGTCGATGATCACGTAGATATGTTTGATGTAACGATCCGGTTTCTGGTTGATATAGGTGCGTACCATCACCGGTACCACAGCAGCGTCGTCCGCGCGCTGGCTGACGTACAGTTGCAGCACGTCGGTCGCGTGCCCTTGAATGGGACGCTCGCCGAACAGCAAGGGTTTCAGTTGCAACCAGTTTGCGTTCTCGTCTGGCTCGGCGGCGTGTCCTGTTGCCGTTCCCAGCGAGCAGGCCAAAAGCAATGCAAACAGGCCCAGGAATCGTGCTCTCATACCGCATGCTCCCGCATTCTTTCGGAAAAATACCGGAATACCAACAGCTGCCAATCATATACCGATATGAAGCCGGCGGACGGAGAGCTTCTGCCTCGAGCCGGCGTGTTCGGCCCTGGCAGGCGGCTTTGATGGCGCGCCACGGCAAACGGTACGAACTTGCCCCTGTCGTTTTCCGGACCCGGGATCTACCGCTGCGCTGACGAGCCCGCGATTGCGAAGAACGTATATGTCCACGGTATCGCCGATGCCGCAGTCGTCGAACGAAGCCAGCAGTTTGCATACGCTCGGCGCGGGAGTTCCTCCGGTCGCGGCGATGGCATCCTGCACACGGTTTCCGGGGCGTGTCCTGATTTCGCCGGGGGAGGCGTGCATGGCGCGGACCGCACGTGACCTGTGGTGCCGCGACGCCATCGACATCAAATGCCGAAGCAGGGCGCAGACGAGGGCCGGGGCTGCGTCGACGCGTCTGTCGATGCAGCCCGGAAATGCATTACATGGCGCATGAAGTGCGGCGCTACGGGCCAGGCCGGGGCGGGCGCGACAGCGTATCCGGTCCCTGCCGTGAGACACGCAGAGTGGGCCCGCCCGTCCGGAGCGGGGGAGCCTTCGCCCTTTGTTCAACGACGGGGTGGCTGAACCTCACTTGCGCCGCTTGCGGGCCTCGGCGAGTTGTTCTTGCAGTGCGTCGATGCGCTGATGATTGTCTTCCGAGCCAATGTAGGTCCGGAACAGCCACTCCTGTACGCGCATTGCGCTGTCCAGGTCGTGGTTCAATACCGTATTCGACAGGCGCTTGGTTTCGGCGAGGCATCCACGGTCATAACCGGCCATTTCTCTGGCGATGGACGCGACCGAGGACAAGAGTTCACCCTCGGGGAAGACCTTGCTGACGTAACCCATGCGTTCGGCTTCCGCCGCATCGTATATCCGGCCGGTGAGGGCGACTTCCTTTGCACGCCCCATTCCGATGATGCGCCACAGCGGGTCCATGATCGGCGTCAATGACAGTACGATTTCGCGCTGGCCGAATTTGGCACGACTGGAGGCATAGCGGATATCACACATCATGGTCAGATCGAATCCGCCGGCGATCGCGGCGCCTCCTACAGCGCATATCACCGGCTGCTGGCAGAAGAGAACCGCCCGGTAGGCGCGGTGAAACAGCTCGGTATAGGCTTCGTTGGACACTTTTTCCAGTTTGCGGATCTCGCCAAGATCGAAGCCCGCCGAAAAATACCTTTCGCCGCCTGTGAATACGATGACGTTGACGTCCTCCCGTGTCCCCAATTCAGTGAACATGGCGGTGACTTCGAGCAGTACATCAGGCGCAAGCGCATTGCCTTTGTCCGGCCGATTGATGGTAACGGTTGCGACCCGGTCGCTGATGTCGAGTAGTAAATGCTGGTAGCTCATGTCCTGATCGGTTCCTTTCGAGGTCTGCTTCATATTGATGAATCGATTCGGGGGTGCGGTGCGGCTGTGCGAAACAGGCATGGCAGCCATCTGTCATTCTCCCAGATGCGGTCCTCTGCCGTAATGCCTCGCGTATCCGCGCGCGCCAGCCGCCTTGCCTTGCAGCTACAGATGCTGGCATTTGGCGGTCGCGCCGGAAGACAGCCAGCGCCGCGAGGCGACCGGTATTGCCGGATCTTTATGTTCGATCCTTTTCGGGGCAGTGGGTACAACCTGCGCATGCCGCTTGCGACTGGTATCCTTATGCTTGTGCAAGTCCGGCACGCGTGATATCGCCGGCAGCCATCCGGTGTGACCGGTTATGGGTGGGGCAGGGGTTGCCCGGCTTGATCATTGACCGGTAGCGGACTCCCCCTCGCGGGACGTCAGCGTCGGTATTGAAGCGGGCCAGGTGAGCCGCTAGCGAATGTGCCTGGATGTGCGGCACGGGTCTGGTGATTTTTTTCTGGGGAGTTGATCAAGTGGAAAACCAAACAAATCGGACCAAGGTGATGATTCTTACCGGGACGTATCGCGTCAAGGGCTTCATCAGTCTTGTGCCCGGGGCGAGGGTGACTGACTATATGGTCGAGGCGAAGGATTTCATCGCCGTCACCGATGCAGAGGTCCGCGATCTGAACGACCGTCACTTGCTCAACGCACCGTTCCTTAATGTCAGCCGCGAGAGCGTCCACATTGTGGCGCCTTTATAGCAAGCCGTGACTATCGTTCTTGCAAGGTTTCTCCAGGGCTCTGCCCGCCATGGCAAGGTTACTTTCGCCGGGACCGGATAGATCATGACTCTCATATCCCTTGTTTTCGCGTTCCTGATCGAGCAACTACGGCCACTGCCGCGAGTGAACCCGGTGCATTCGTTGCTGGCTGGTTACACGAATAATGTGGCGGGGCAGTTCAACGCCGGGGAACGGCGTCAGGGCGTGTTCGCCTGGCTGGTCGCAGTGTTGCCCTGGGTGCTCGGTGTCTTTTTGGTGCATCTCCTTCTGGACGAGGCGAGCAATGTGTTGTCGCTGGCTTTCAATGTTGCGGTTCTGTATTTCCTGATCGGCTTCCGGCAGTTCGCCGGCAGCTTCAACGAGATACTGGATGCGCTTCGTAATGAAGACACCGATGCCGCAAGGCAGGCGCTCGCGGGCTGGCGTAATCAATCGGCCGACGAGCTTAATTCGGGAGAAATTGCGAAACTTGCGATCGAAAATGGCCTTGTCGACGTGCATCGTCACGTATTCGGCGTGATGTTCTGGTTTGTCGTGTTGCCCGGTCCCACCGGTGCCTTGCTGTATTTCCTGTCGGCGATGCTGGTTGACGGGTGGGGCGTGCGCGGCGGGGAGGATTACATCGAATTCGGCGGATTTGCCCGCAAGGCGTTTGAAGTGCTCGACTGGGTTCCGGCGAGACTCACCGCGATCACCTTTGCGATTGTCGGAAATTTCGAAGATGCGCTGTATTGTTGGCGCACCCAGTCGAACGCGTGGGGCGATGCCGGGCAGGGCGCCGTTCTGGCCGCCGGTGCCGGTGCGCTTGGCGTGCGCCTGGGTAATGCGATACACCAGGACGGAACCGTTGTCTTCCGGCCGGAACTCGGCCTCGGTGACGAGGCGGACGTCAATCACATGGCCGCCGGAATGAATCTGGCATGGCGTTCAGTGCTGATCTGGCTGTTCCTGATCGCGCTGGTTACGCTGGCGCTATGGATCGGCTGAGTCGCGGTGCGCGGGACTGAAGTGCATCGCGGTTCGCTCTCTACGGCGCAGACCGGTCGGGACCGTTTTCACAGCGGTATCGACCGCTGATCCAGTCGAGACTCACGGAGGCCTGGCACTGACCGGCCGTGCGTCGTGACGCCCTGCACAGTCACGGGCTAATGGCACTGCCGCCGGGCGATCATCATGCCCAGGCAGGCGGCTTCGTTTCCAGATCGGCGGCCAACGACGTGTAAGCATTCCAGCGGCGCGGGTCAATTTCATCGCGGCCTACAGCGGCGATCACGGCGCAGCCGGGCTCGACGGTGTGACGGCAATCATCAAAGCGGCAATGGCCGACAAAAGGCTTGAACTCCCGGAAGGACTCAACGAGCTCGGACTGAGACAGGTGCATCAGACCGAAGGTCTGCAATCCGGGCGAATCGATGATGCTGGACTCTGCATCCAGATGGTAGAGCTGTGCGCTCGTCGTCGTGTGCTTTCCCGAATCAAGTGCCTGTGATATCTCCGCGGTACGCGCCCCCGCTTGCGGGATCAGTGCATTGACGATCGTTGATTTCCCCATGCCGGACTGGCCAACGACCACACTGCGATGGTTTCGGAGGACGTATTCGAGCGGAGAGATATCCTTCTTCGCGCTCAGCGGCACTAGCGTGTATCCAAGCTCGCCGTAAAGGGCGAGCTGGGTGGCCGCTCTCGCACTTTCTTCGACAAGGTCCGTCTTGTTCAAAACGATGACTGCCGTTATTTTCTGCTGTTCACAGGCGATCAGGCATCGCATCAGCAGGTCTTCGTTAAACGCCGGCCGGGCGGCGACCACGAAGACCGCCAGCGTGACATTCGCGGCAATGATCTTTTGCCGATGGCGATCAGAGCGGTACAACAGGGAGCTGCGGGGATGAACTGAATTTATCGTCCCCTGCCTGTCCCCCGAGCGCTCGATTTCGACAACGTCACCGCATGCATAAACGTTTCGCCGGCCGCGCGGGTAGCAATGGAGCAGCTCCGCGTTCGACAGCTCCACTGCGTAATGGCGGCCATGAGCGGCAACGATTAAACCGTCCTCGAGGAGTGCTTTCCTGTTTCCCTGATTCACGCTGTTGCTTCGTCCGGCATAACCATCATTTTCGTCACGACCACTCGCTGATTCGGCGCCACGCATCCAGTCCGCATGGTAATGCATGCGCCATGGTGATGGAGAATGATGTCAGTCCAGGTTTGCGTCGGGTCTTCCCGGGCGCGAGACGCGTTCCCGGTTCACGTAAAATGCAAGGTACGGTCGCCGGCGCAATGGGTCTGACCGGCTCGATTGACGCGACCATCCGGTTGTGCGAATCCTCGGTTGGGACCAGTTCATGCCTGCTGAAATTGCCCCTATTCTTGAATATATCGGTTTGAGCTTCCAGACCGTCTTTGCCCTGGCCCTCTCGGCATTGCTTGGCCTGTTGTTGGCGATGGCGACGTTGTTCCTGATGCGGCGCGTGTCGCGGCTGGGGAAGGCCGGTCTCGTGGCGGCTATCGCTGCGCGCTGTGCCGCTCCATTGCGTCTGCTTTTCCCGCTTCTGGCGATGTCCGCGGTTCTGTCGGGGATTGATGATTCAACCGGTCTCGGCGCGAAATTGCCGTATGTGCTCACAGTACTCGTAATCATCTCGGCAGGCTGGCTCGCGATACGCGTCGTGCGCGGCTTCGTCGACTATTTCGTCACTGTCTACAGCATTGACCACAGCGACAATCTTGCAGCGCGTCAGATGCAGACACAGATCCGCGTGCTCGGTCGCGTGATGGTGTTCGTGGTTTATGTTGCGACCATCGCCGGTGTGTTGATGTCGATTCCGAGCATACGGCATATCGGCGTGAGCATCTTCGCATCCGCCGGTATTGCCGGGCTGGCCCTCGGACTCGCGGCGCGGCCGGCTCTCAGCAACCTCATCGCCGGGATCCAGATCGCTCTTACACAACCGATCCGTCTCGAGGATGCGGTAGTCGTCGAGGGTGAATGGGGCTGGGTCGAAGAAATTCATATGACCTATGTCGTCATCCGCGTCTGGGACCTGCGCCGCCTGATACTTCCCATTTCGTATTTCATTGAAAAACCGTTCCAGAACTGGACGCGAACCACCGCGGATATCCTCGGTTCGGTGATGCTGTACATGGATTACAGTGTCCCGCTGGATGAGGTCCGCGCGGAGTTTTCCCGCGCCCTGCGCGAGTCGAAATACTGGGACGGAAAGGTTGAGGTTGTTCACGTCACCGATTGCACTGACAAGGCCATGCAAATTCGCTTGCTGATGAGTGCCGGTAATTCACCCGATGCGTGGGAATTGCGCTGCGAGGTTCGCGAACGCCTCATCGGCTATCTGCAGCGCAATCATCCACAGTCCCTGCCGAGGCTTCGTCTCGAAACGGCAGACACTGGCAAAGGGAATCAGCCGCCGGGCGAGGTCTGATCCGGTTGGCCGCAGGTTAGCCTGCACTGAAACGATTACATCCGCTTGCTACGCAAGCCTTTCGACTAGATGTCGAAAAGCGCGTCGAGTTTCGCCGCGCAGATGAAATCGTTTTCACTAATGCCGTTGATGGCGTGGGTCATGTACGCGACGTCGCATTTGTTGTATCCCACGGTGATGTCCGGATGGTGATCTTCCCGGTGTGAGACCCAGGCTGTGGCGTTGACGAAGGCCATGGTCTGGTAGTAGTCCTTGAAGCTGTAAGTCTTGCGTATCATGCCACCCTGATATTCCCAGCCCTGAACGCCCTTGAGCATGTGGCCGATCTGAACGTCCGTCATTGGGTCGACGCCACCTTCACACGGCTTGCATTTCTTGCGAACGAGGTCTTGTGCAGTTGTGTTCATGTCGGGTCACCTGTCGGAGGTTGTCAGGCCTTTGAGAGTTGTTCCAGGCGGGCGATACGTAATGCCGCCGGAGGATGGGAGTCGTAGAAAGCCGAATGCAGGGGATCAGGCGTCAGCGTCGAGGCGTTGTCCTTGTACAGCTTCACCAGTGCACGCACCAGGTCACTGGCAGGCGCGTACTCGGCGGCGTAGGCATCTGCTTCAAATTCGTTCTTGCGCAGGTAGGCTGCCAGCAACGGCCGCACGAAAAACAGGAAAGGGGGCAGCGCCAGATAGAAAACCGTCAGAACCAGTGCATCCGGGGCCGGGTACGCGACATTCAGCCCGGTGAACAGCCAGGCAGTATCCTGCGCCAGTCCGAGCAGCCAGAAGAAAACGAAACCGAGCACCGCAAACATGGCTGTGAGTTTCAGCACGTGGTGCAGCTTGAAATGGCCGAGTTCGTGGGCCAGCACGGCTTCGACCTCGGGACCGTCATGGCGCTCCACCAGGGTGTCGAAAAACACGATTCGCTTTGATTTGCCGAAACCGGTGAAGTAGGCATTGCCGTGACTGCTGCGCTTGCTGCCGTCCATCACGAAAAGCCCCTTGGACTGGAAGCCACAGCGTTTTAGCAGGCTTTCGATGCGCTGCTTGAGTTCCGGGTTCTCGAGCGGCGAGAACTTGTTGAACAACGGCGCGATGACGGTGGGCGAAATAAACTGGACGAAAAGCCAGAAGGCGATTCCCGCAATCCACGCATACAGCCACCAGTGTTCTCCAGCGGTGCCCATCAGCCACAGCAGGATGGCGAGGAAAGGCAATCCCAGCACTGCGGACACCGCAAGGCCGACGAAGAGATCCTTGACGAACAGGGTCGGCGTCATCTTGTTGAAACCGAATTTTTCTTCGACCACAAACGTACGGTATATATCAAACGGCACGTCGATGAGGGTCATCAGCAGGCTGAACAAGGCGAAGAACAGCAGGCCGCGGCCGAGTTCATTGTCCAGGAAATTACCGGTGACGTCGTACAGTCCCTGCAGGATGCCGCCGAAAGTCAGCGCCAGCAATACAACGGCATTGAAAATGATGCCTGCCATTGAGAACCGCGACTTGGCTACTGTGTAATCGGCGGCCTTCTGGTGTGCATCGAGCGCGACATCCGCCGCAAACGCTGCGGGCACGCTGGCACGATGTGCGCTAACGTACCTGACGTGGCGGAATGCCAGCCAGAGCCGGGTCAACGCTGCAACCGAGACAGCGATGAGGAACAGGATGGAGAAGGTATTCATGACTATCGTTTCTGATTGGGTGCTGGTGCTGGATATGACAGAATATCCCAATGAAAATTCAACGGAAAATGCTTTTCAAAACTTCAAATCATTATGGCACAAGACGCTAACAATCTGATCTGGCTTGACATGGAGATGACCGGGTTGAATCCGGACGGCGACCGCATCATCGAGGTTGCGGTCGTGATTACGGACTCGCAGTTGCAAACGGTTGCTGAATCGCCGGTCCTGGTGGTGCATCAAAGTGCCGAAATCCTCGACGGGATGGACCAGTGGAACAAGTCAACGCACGCGCGCAGCGGCCTCGTCGAGAAGGTCAAGAGTTCCTCTCTGGACGAAGCGCAGGTGGAAGTGCAGATGCTGGAGTTTCTGCAACAGCACGTGCCGTCCAATACATCGCCTATGTGTGGCAACTCCATTTGCCAGGACCGGCGTTTCCTGGCGCGCTGGATGCCTGCTCTCGAGCCTACCGGGCGAACTTCATACGGGTCTGAACATGGCCTCGCCGGTTCGGTCTGCCGGGAGAATTGAAACCCGTAGCCCGAACTGTCGGCATGGCCCGCTGTTGCGCAGCGGCGCAAATGCCCCGCCGGTGTCAGGCTCCCCGGTTCCAGCAAGTTTCCGGGCGATCATTCCAGCGTGATGTCGCCGTCAAAACTCACGTCCAGATCGAGAGAGGGGATGGTGAGCTTCATCGACACCGGCAGTTTCCCGATGCCTTCGAGTTTGCCTTCGGCAAGCGCCTTTGCGACCGCCTGCTCGATCTCGCGTTGCGAACCTACGCCGGTCATTTTCAGAAACTTGCGGATGCTCATGTTGAAATTGTCTTCATTCATTGTTTGTCCCTCAATGTGCAGATTCGCTCTATCAGCGCGCTGGTAGAGGGATCATGGCCGGCGGCGGCCTTGCCCTCGTGCAGGTCGTTCAACACGTCTTTGGCGAGGCCTTTGCCAAGCTCGACACCCCACTGATCGAATGAGTTGATATTCCAGATTGCCCCCTGCACGAATACCTTGTGTTCGTACAGCGCAATCAGCGCGCCGACCGCGCTCGCGTCAAGGCGATCGACAACAATAGTATTACTCGGGCGATTCCCGGGGAAACTCCGGTGCACTGCGAGCCTGCGGGTTTCCTTGTCGTCGCCTGCCTGAGCGCCGATTTCGTCAAGGACTTCCTCGGGGCTGCGTCCGCGCAGGAGCGCCTCTGACTGCGCAATGCCGTTTGCCAGGAGGATGTCGTGATGCCCCGGCATGTCCCATTCGCTCCTCGCGGCGAGGATGAAATCGCAGGGGGTGACGCGGGTTCCCTGGTGAAGATGCTGAAAAAAAGCATGCTGGCCATTGGTGCCCGGCGCTCCCCAGATAACGGGTCCCGTGGCATAGTCGACCGGAGCGCCGGCACGGTCGATTCGTTTGCCGTTGCTTTCCATGTCGAGTTGCTGAAGGTGCATTGGCAGCCAGGCCAGATCCTGCGCATATGGAAGCACGGCATACGAGGGTGCGGCGAGGAAGTTCGAATGCCAGATCCCGATCAGCGCCAGCAGGATCGGCATGTTCTTTTCCGGGGGTGCCGTGCGGAAATGCTCATCGATGGTGTGGGCGCCCGCCAGCAACTGCTCGAACCGTTCGAATCCGACCGCCAGCGCGATCGGTAAGCCAATGGCCGACCAAAGCGAGTAGCGGCCGCCAACCCAGTCCCAGAAGCCGAATACCTGTTCCGGCTTGATGCCGAACCTGCCGGTTTCCTCCAGGTTGGTCGAGGCGGCCGCAAAATGGCGGCCAAGGACATCATCCTGTGCGTAGCTGCCAGCTAAATTGGTGAGTAGCCACTTACGGGCAGATCGGGCATTTGTCATCGTCTCCTGCGTCGTAAACGTCTTGGATGAAACGATGAAAAGTGTCGTCTCCGCTTCCAGGTCGGCCAGGGTTGCTGCCAGATGCGCGCCATCGACGTTCGACACGAAGTGGACGCGCGGGCCGCTTCGGGCAAAAGGCCGCAATGCTTCGCATACGGTCAGCGGCCCAAGATCGGAGCCGCCAATGCCGATATTGACCACGTCGGTAAAGGGCTTGCCGGCAGCACCGCGCGCTTCACCGTTGCGAATTGCCTCAGAGAAAACGCGCACCCGTTCGAGGACCGCTCTGACATCGGGCATGACGTCGCGGCCATCGACCAGTACGGGGCGTTGCGACCGGTTGCGCAAGGCGGTATGCAATGCCGGCCGGTTTTCAGTGGTATTGACCCGGCGTCCCTCGAACATTGCCTGTATCTGCTGCTCGAGGCTTGCCTGTTCGGCCAGCGACAGCAGCAGTGCGAGCGTTTCCCGGGACACCGGGTTCTTGGAGAAGTCGAGAAACAGGCCGCCTGCCTCCATGCTGAAAGCCGCGGCGCGCTGCGGGTCGCGTTCGAACAGGCCGATAATGTCCGTCGCGTCGGGACGCGCGGCATGTGCTTTCAGGGCTTTCCAGCTGGGGCGTTCAGTAAGGCGGGTCATCGGCAGGACACGGGATATGCAACCGGGCACACATGCGTGGGGTGTGGACGTTTTCGGATTTGATGTCTCACAGGCCTGATTCTAATCGCTTGGTGCGCGTCTGCGACGGGTCGCAGGCAATGTATCGGCGCAGCCGTGCAATGTCGCCGCGAATGCGGCGGGCACAAAAAAGCCCCCGGAAAATCCGGGGGCTTTCGGGGTGTTGACGTGTTGCGCCGATCAGGCTGCGGCTTTTTTCTTGGAAGGGGCCTGGCGTACGGTGGTATTTACCGTGGCGGAGGTAACTTCCTGGACCTGCTTTCCGGCCTTGGCCAGGGCATCATAGGTCTGGTTGGCGGCAGCAATGGCCGATTTCATCGCCGCGACGGCCATGTCAGAGCCGGCCGGAGCGTTTTTTTCGGCCTGGTCGAGGCCGGATACGATAATCTTGTTGACCTCGGTCATCTTGGACTCGACGATCTTGCCGAACTCGTTTACTCGACGATCTTGCCGAACTCGTTTTGCGCTTCCGACATGATTTCGTAGCTGTCCTTCAGATAGGAGGCAAGCGCTTCGAAAGCCGGCTGGGCGAACTGGGATTGCATGGCGGTGATGCCCTGCACGTCTTTGGCTTCAGCAAGCGCCTTGCCGTTCTCGGTGGCAGTGGTCATCGCGCTCTTGATCGCGGCGACGTTCAGATCCAGGGCTTTTTCGGCGGTGGTAGCGGCGATGCCGGCGAGGGCAACCGTCGTGTTGATATTTTCCTTTTGTGCTGCAGTCATTTGCTCAATAACGGTCGGCATAACAATCTCCTGAAATGAATGAAGTAACCACTAAACTTGAAGCCAACTTCTGAATTCGGTGATGGGCTCAACCGCGACTTTTGTGCGGTGCACCAACAGGGCCGTACTATACCCCTACGCAGCCCGTTGTCAAGAGCCGTTGCAGACTATTTTGGGTGCCTTCGGGAGGGCGTTCATGGAAATAATGGTCATATTTAACAATCAGTTAGAAAATTACGGTCACGGATGAGCGCTTATCGGCATGCGCTTCTGGCGCTCCGCGATGCGTTGCGCAACATGCTTCATCCAGCCATCCTGGTGGTGATGCTGTTGCCCGCCGTTGCTGCGTTGCTCTTGTGGGCGGGGATATCCTGGTGGTTCTGGGACAGCTGGACCAGCGGCATTGAATCGCTGCTGCTGGGCATCGGTAGTGACGGTTGGATGGCCAGGTTGGACGTTTCCCGCTTCACCGGCTTTGCCGCCGGGTTGATCCTGCTGTTGCTCATTGCTCCCGCGACGATGGCAACGGCGATGCTGATCTCGGCTGTTTTCGCAATGCCAATGCTCGTTGCGCATGTGTCGCGGCGTGACTTCCCGGGCCTGGAGCGAAGAAGCGGGGGCACGTTCATCGGCGGCATCTTCAACGCCGTGGTCGCCATTTTCGCGTTTGGACTGCTGTGGATCGCGACCTTGCCCTTGTGGCTGCTTCTCGGCCCGCTCGCAGTGGTGATTCCCTGGGCGCTGTCGGCCTACCTGAATCAAAGACTGTTCCGTTACGATGCTCTTGCCGAACACGCCGATGCGCAGGAGATGCAGCGCGTATTCTCCGAGCGCTTTTCTGACTTGTTCGTTCTCGGCCTGGCGACGGGCCTGCTCTACTTTATTCCGCTGATCAATCTGGTCGCGCCGGTTTTCTCGGCGCTTGCGTTCACCTGCCTGTGCTTGAGTGAGCTGGCACGGATCCGCGAGGGGCAGGGTAATGCCGGTGGCTCGGTTGCGTGATCCCCTGGCCGCGCTTCGTGCCGTGCTATTCGTCGATTCGAACGGACCGCGAGCGCGAAGCGGCGCATGGCCGTCGCGCTCACCGGCGGCAGGCTAGCCGATACGTTCGTAAATTGCGGCAATCCCCTGGCCGCCTCCGATGCACATGGTGGCAAGCGCATACTTGCCGCCAATTCGCTGCAGTTCGTACAGCGCCTTGACACTGATGATGCAGCCGGTGGCGCCAACCGGATGCCCGAGTGCAACAGCGCCGCCGTTCGGGTTGGTTTTCGCCGGATCGAAACCCAGGTCCTTGGCGACGGCGCATGCCTGTGCCGCGAATGCCTCATTGGATTCGATGACATCCATGTCGCCGACTTTCAATCCGGCTTTGCCCATCGCCATTTTCACTGCGGGTATCGGGCCCAGCCCCATTAATTCCGGCTCGACGCCGCCATGTCCGTAGGCAACAAGCCTGGCCAGCGGTTGAATGCCGCGTTTTTCAGCAGTACTGCGCTCCATCAGCACCATGGCAGCAGCGCCGTCATTGATGCCGGAGGCGTTGCCGGCGGTCACCGTGCCGTCTTTCTTGAACACGGCGCGCAGCTTGGCAAGATTTTCCTCGGTAACATCGCTTCGAACGTGCTCATCGGTGTTGAACACGCGTGTCGCCTTGCGCTCCTTGATTTCGATGGGCAGGATCTGATCGGTAAACCAACCCTTTGCAATGGCGTTTGCGGCGCGGCGGTGTGATTCGAGTGAAAAAGCGTCTTGCTCGTCGCGCGTAAGGCCGTATTTTTTTGCCACGTTCTCCGCGGTCACGCCCATGTGCATGCCTTCGAACGGGTCCGACAGCGCGCCGAGCAACACATCGACGAGTGCCTGGTCCCCCATTTTGGTTCCCCAGCGTGCCGTCGGCAGCCAGTAGTTCGAGCGGCTCATCGATTCGGCCCCGCCCGCAACGGCGATGTCGGCATCGCCCAATGCGATGATCTGCGCGGCGCTGACAATTGCCTGCAATCCGCTGCCGCAAAGCCGGTTCAACGTCATTGCCGGCACTTCCTTGGGAATGCCTCCGTTCATCGCGGCAACGCGCGACAGGTACATGTCTTTCGATTCGGTGTGAATGACGTTACCGAAAACCACGTGGCCGACTTCCGCTCCGGCCACGCCGGCGCGAGACAATGCCTCTGTGATACAGCGCGCTGCCAGGTCGGTCGGTGCGAAGTCCTTCAGTGACCCGCCGTAGTCCCCGATTGCGGTGCGCACGCCCGATGCCACCACAACCTCACGTATTTTGCTCATTGCCGCATACCTCCCGTTATCGGTTTTTATTGCCCGA
>LJTS01000147.1 GCA_001304425.1 Betaproteobacteria bacterium SG8_40 | reverse complement strand
AGGCCGGCTCTGCCGAAATACGGGTGCTGGCTGATCGGGTTACTTCTCAGTGGCCCGGTATGGTCCGATGCGGTGCCGGCGCCGGGTGATGAGTTTCGCGATTGCGCGGATTGTCCGCTGATGAAAGTCGTGCCGCCGGGCGAATTCGAGAAAGGTCCGCCGCCGTCGGCGTCGGGACATTTTCACAACGAAGGCGTCGTGCGCACGATCACGATTGCCAGGCCATTCGCGGTAGGCAAGTACGAGGTCAGTGTGGGGCAATGGCAAGCCTGCGTCGCGGCTGGCCGGTGTGAACCCGCGGACGCCAGCCGGCTGGCCAGTTCGCAGTATCCCGCTACCGGCATCAGCTGGGAGGGGGCAGTGACCTACGCCGAATGGCTGTCTGAAATCACCGGCAAGCCTTACCGCTTGTTGTCTGAAACGGAATGGGAATACGCGGCGCGTGCCGGCTTGCCGCGGTTCCGGTTTTTCAGCATGTCGCCGGAGCAATTGTGCCGCGTTGCCAACGTCTATGACCTGCGTTCAAAGGCCGAATACGAATTCGACTGGGAATATATAGAGTGCGACGATGGCCATGCCGGGCTTGCGCCCGTCGGGTCGCTGGGGCCGAACGCATTCGGCTTGCATGACATGCTCGGGAACGCTTCGGAGTGGACGCAGGATTGCCATAATCTGAGCTGGCGATTCGCCAAACTGGATGGCAGCGCCTGGCTTGAGGGGGACTGCTTGATGCGGGCCTATCGCGGTGGTTCGTGGCTGGCCAACGAGCCTCGCTATCTCAGGACGCCCGACCGTTACCGTTACTACCGGGCACGGTCTGATGATCTCGGTTTCAGGGTCGGTCTGTCGCTGCATTAGATCCCGATACGGGCGTATTCTCACGGGCAGGGCGCGATTGGTTACACTGACGGTGTGTTGGTTGCCGGTTATTGAAGGGGTTGAGTCGTCTTGACACGTGTACATTTCTCTTGGCGCTGGCCGCGGAGATTCTGGCCGGGTCCGTCGAATACTGCGATTCGTCTGGCCACGCTATTGGCGTCTTGCGTCATTGCTGCCGCCGCGCACGGACAGAGCCTGCAGCCGGGCTCGACTTTTCGCGATTGCGACACCTGCCCCGAGATGGTGGTCATTCCCGCCGGTACGTTCGAAATGCGTACGGCGCCCTGGGGACCCGGGTATCCGCACAACGAGGGCTATTTTTACCCGGTGACATTTCCCCGGCCTTTTTCGATTGGCAAATACGAGGTTACATTCGCTGAATGGGATGCGTGCGTCACTGCAGGTGTATGCGCCGCTCAGGATGATGCCGGTTGGGGCAGAGGCAGGAGACCCGCCATGAACCTGAGCTGGTCGGAGGCAGTTCAGTTCACCAAATGGCTGTCTGCCAGCACCGGTCACCTTTATCGCCTTCCGACGAACTCCGAGTGGGAGTACGCGGCGCGCGCCGGCCGTGGCATGAACCGGTTTTTCGATATTCCGCCGCCGGAAGTGTGCAAGCACGGTAACGTGTACGACCAGACCGCGCACAAGGAGTTTGAATTCGAGTGGAAGCCCATGCCGTGTGACGACGGGCAGGCAGTCACTGCGCCGGTTGGTCAGTACTTGCCCAATGCGTTTGGACTTTACGACGTGATCGGCAATGTTTTTGAGTGGACCGAGGATTGCGCCAGCCCGAACTGGCGTGGCGCGCCGGGCAACGGCGCGCCCTGGGTCGAGGGCGATTGCTCGCTGCGTGGCTACCGCGGAGCCTCATGGATTACCAACGAACCTTACTATCTGGTGGAGTCCAGCCGGTTCAAGTTCTACGGTGCCCGTGAAAACGATCTTGGTTTCAGGCTCGTGCGCGAGATTCCCTAGCGCAGTTAGAGCGGTCCGGGCGTCACTCGGTGAGGGAACGGCGCGCCTGACCGAAGCCGGGTTCTGACCGGCCTGCGGGCGGCAGGCGCGGTTTGGTGGTTTGTCACTCTTCGAGGAGCGGCGTCAGGTACTTCTGGAAGTAGAAAGGGGTCTTGCCGCCAAACTCGCGTGAACGCACGATGCCGCTGCGGTCGATCACGAACGCCCGCGGGACGCGGTATTTTTCACCGAATCCGTTCTCATCGAGTTCGTTGCTCATGATGCCGTCAAGATTGTAGAGTTTGACCATGCGCTCGACGCGATGCCGGTCCTGTGGCCGATCGACGCCAATATAGATGACCACCAGTCCCTTGGCGTGGTTCTCCTCGAGAAATGCCTCGATGCTACCGATCTCGAAGGCCGACTGCTTCGAGTAACTCGAGTAATAATTAATCAGTACGACCTTGCCGCGCATCTGCGCGAGATCGAAGGCTTTGCCGGAAAACAGCGTGCCCTTGAGTGCCGGTGCCGGCTCCCCGATTTCGGGTACCGCCCCCGCGGGCGAGGCGGCCAGCAGCGCCAGGGCGATCAGGGCGAGAAAACGTGCGTACCGGCTTTTCGTGTAGATTTTCATGAGCGGAGCAGAGTTGTCGACGAAGGCATCAAGCCGTGACTGCCGCCACAGCCAACGCCGGGCCGGGCTGCTGCGTGTCTTTCAATTTTCCCACCAACCGGTTTTCACTAAAAGGAACTGCGCCATGATCGAACGCCATCTCGTTCCAGGACAACCCAAACCATACAGCCATTATTGCCATGTTGTGCGCGGCGGTGATCACGTATGGGTCTCGGGTGCTGTCGGCATCAAGGCCGACGGCACCATTCCGGCCGGAACGGTCGAACAGTTTCGCGTGGCTCTCGATAGCGTCGATGCCTGCCTTCGGGCGGCCGGAGCCGGCGCAGCGCAGGTCGTCAAGGTGAGCATCTTCATGACGGATATCAGCGAGCGCGCTGCGATCAATCCATTGCGAATCGATTACTTCGGCGAAAACCTGCCCGCCTCGACGCTGGTCGAAGTCAGCCAACTGGTTGATCCGGCATTTCGCGTCGAGATCGAGGCCGTTGCGTACACGGGTCCCTGAAGCAAAGCGGGACGGTGGCACCGGCGGGACTAGATATCCTCGTCGTCGTCCAGCTTGACATCTTCCTCGTCGTCGAACAGGTCTTCTTCGTCGCGCCAGTCGCCACTTTCCAGGGTCTCGTCGACGATGTCATCGACCCGGTCTTCGACGTCCTGCAGAAATTGTCCGCTGGGTCCGTCGATTTCAGCGCGTTCGTCTTCGTCGTCCTCAATCGATATCTGCGCTTCGGGCCATTCGTCCTGCAAAGCCTCCAGCAGAAGATCCTTGAAACGCTCGAGTTCGTCGTCTGAAGGAACGCCGAGCATGTCGTGTGAAACGTAATAGGTGATAGACAGTTCACTGGCCATATCTTGTCATCCGCTATATCGAGTTACCTTTTAATTATAGGTGCTTGAGGCCGGGATCGGGCGCAGATCGCAGCGTGCCAATGATGTCGGCGGTTCCATGCCGATTCTTGTGCCGGGCCGTTCCCGATCGCTGTGCCGCCCCAGTCCCCGAAAGACACAGGCCTTCGACGCCAGGACGCAACTGTCGGCATTTGCCGACGAACTGCCGCTTTGCGGATGGCGATGCATCGGTTACATTTCAATCTCCGATGGGAACGAATGGTGCTTCGCATTTCAGCTCAGTGCTCCCGCCGGTTTTCGAGAGGTTCATGGCAAGACCCCATTACATCAGGTCCAGTACGGTTGGCATTACGGCAACCCGGTTTTCGAGTACGCACTGCTGCCCGATGGCGGGAGATGACCGGGAATGCCTCGCAGCGGGTTCCCTGTCGCTGAAATCTCGCCTGCGGAAGGCAGGCTGAACCGATGGCCAACGGCGTCGTTCCCCCCAGCCTGCTGCGCCGGGGCCGTCATGCGCTGGCGAACCCGCGTTTGTGGTTGCGGCGGGTCGTGCTGTGGGTCGGAGCCGTTGCCGTCGGTGTGGCGGCCATCGCGTTTGCCATCAGTGCCGAGTTTGCAAACGGTGTCCATCTGCGGATGGTCGCGATTTCTCCATTGCTGCCCTTTGTCGTCGGCCCGGCGGGGCTCGCCCTCGTCGTCTGGATCACCCGGCGCTTCTTTACCGGCACGCAGGGAAGCGGCATTCCGCAAACTATCGCCGCGCTGAGCGTGAACGACGACAAGACGCGGAACCAGTTGCTCTCGCCCCGAGTGGCCATGGGGAAATTCCTGCTCACCGTGCTGGCACTGTTCTCCGGCGCGTCGGTGGGCCGCGAGGGGCCAACGGTGCAGATTGGCGCCTCCATCATGCATTCGCTGGGACGCTTGACGCGCTTTTCCAGAGTGGAGGCCGAACGCGGACTGATACTGGCCGGTGGCGCGGCGGGTGTAGCCGCGGCATTCAACACGCCTTTGGCGGGGGTGGTGTTTGCGATCGAGGAAATGAGCCGTTCGTTCGAAAGCCGGACCAGCGGCACAGTCCTCACTGCCGTGATCGTCGCCGGTATCGTTTCGCTCTGGTGGCTGGGCGATTACACGTATTTCGGCCGCACCTCGGCCGTTCTTGAAGGCAGCACGGCGTGGATTCCGGTGCTGATGTGCGGTGTCATCGGCGGCTTTGCCGGTGGCGCCTTCAGCCAGTTGCTGATCGTATGCTCGCGCGGGATTCCGGGACGACTGGGCACCTACGCCAAGAAACGACCGGTATTGTTTGCCGCCTACTGCGGTTTTGCGCTGGCTTTGATCGGCGCGATCTCCGGCGGGACGACCTACGGTACCGGCTATCACGAGGCGCGGAGCATTCTCGAGGGAACCGGTGAGTTGTCAGGGGCCTACGGGGCTCTCAAGATGCTCGCCACGCTCGTTTCCTACGTCAGCGGAATCCCTGGCGGGGTATTCGCGCCGTCACTCGCGATTGGCGCCGGGCTCGGGCACAACCTGGCGGAACTGGCACCTTACGCGCCGGCCGGCGCGGTTATCGTACTGGGCATGGTGGCCTATTTCGCAGGGGTTGTGCAGGCGCCGGTAACGGCTTTCGTCATCGTGATCGAAATGACGGACAACCATGACATGATCGTACCGCTGATGGCAGCATCGCTGCTGGCGGCGGGTTGTTCGCGCATTGTCTGCCACCGCCCCTTGTACAAGGCGCTTGCAGACCAGTTTCTCAATCGCAGCAGGGACGGAACATAGCGTCACTCGTTGCTAGTCATTGACCAGCAAGCGTTCATCGATCTGCGACAGTTCCGAGCAGCCAAGAAGGGCCATGGCAAGATCGATTTCGTTGCGCAGCATCGTCAGCGCCGCTTCGACACCGGCCTCGCCCCCGGAGGCAAGCCCGTAAAGCCAGGCCCGGCCAATCATGCATGCGCTCGCACCAAGTGCGATTGCCTTGACCACGTCGACGCCTCGGCGGACACCGCCGTCGAGGATGAGCGGAATGCGGCCGGCCACCTTGCGACTGATGGCGGGTAGCGCGGCGATAGCGGATATGGCACCGTCGAGTTGCCGGCCGCCGTGATTGGAAACAATGATTCCGTCCACACCGGCTTCAACCGCCTGAGCCGCATCGTCGGCCGAGAGCAGGCCTTTTAGCAACACAGGACCGCCCCATTCGGACTTGAACCATTCGACGTCGCGCCAGCTCACCGACAAGTCGTACTGGTTGGCGATGAACTGGGTGATGGTCAGCGCACTGTCCGAATCGATGCCGGTGTTGTCGAAATTGCGGAACTTGATCTTTGGTCCAAGCCCGACGTCGAACAGCCAGCGCAGGTGTGTCACGAAGTCAATCAGTGTCGACAAGCTGAAGCGCGGCGGTACCGTGAATCCGTTGCGCATGTCTCGCTCTCGCGGCCCCTGCATCTTGGTATCCACGGTCAGTACCAGTGCGGAGCAGCGGGCGGCGCGGGCGCGTTCGATAAATGCCCGGGTCAGCCCCCGGTCGCTCAGCACGTAGAGCTGGAACCAGTGTGGCGCGTCCACTTCCGCCGAAATCTCCTCGATGCTGCGTGTAGCCATCGTCGACAGGCAGTAAGGAACGTTAACCCGGTGAGCGGCACGCACTGCCTGCAACTCCCCGCGCCTTGCCAGCAGCCCGGCCAAGCCTGTCGGCGCCAACACCAGCGGCGCGGTGTAGCGCTGGCCGAACAGCTCAATGGACTGGTCGCGGGTTTCGATGTCGGTCAGCACCCGGGGGATCAGTCGCAGCGCGGAGAAATCATCTCGGTTCGCGCGCAAGGTGATTTCATCCTGGGAGCCGCCGTCAATGAATTCGAACACGGTACGCGGCAAGCGCCGGCGGGCAAGCTTTCGCAAGTCGTCTATGTTGATGGCGTTCATGATTCGTTCCGGTTCGATGTTTGCGTCATTCTCTGTGCCTTGCGTTCCGGCAGGGACGTCGTCGATCAAGGCAACACCACCGACGTCGCCCGGTCTTCGCGCGTCTGCTATGGCCGTTGCGGATTCTCACCCCAGAAAATCGGCGTCTCGTGCGAGCGGGCGCCGGCCAGATCATCGAGGTACATCGACGGCGCCATTTCCCAAGCGTAGTTGTTCAGGCGTGAGAGCAACTGCTGCACGCGCTCGGGTTCGCGCTCGGCGAGGTTATCTTCTTCCGACGGATCGTCCGCAACGTTGTACAACTCGACCCGCGAGGGCAGGGTGGCGTAGACAACGAGCTTCCAGTTACCAACCATCACGGCACCGCGAAACTCGTCAACATGAATCAGCATTTCGTCGCGTTTGCTCGGTTTTCCGCCGGCAATGACTTCCCACGCATCGATGCCGTCAATTGGCTTGATCTGTTGTGTACTGTCCAGGGGTGCGCCGGCCCGGTTCAACAGCGTCGGATACATGTCGGTCACGTGAATGCGCTCCGACACGACGGCAGGCTCAAGATGGCCGGGCCAGACCGCCAGGGCGACCACGCGTACGGCACCTTCGTACAATGACCCGCGGCC
>LJTS01000146.1 GCA_001304425.1 Betaproteobacteria bacterium SG8_40 | reverse complement strand
GACGAAGTTCTCGGAGAACAAGGTCTTGGCCGCACCAACAAGGACCGCACCATAGACTGCGCCAATCAATGACAGCCTGCCGCCAACCGCAGCGAGGATGACCATCTCGATCGACGGCACGATGCCGACCAGCGATGGGGAAGCCAGCCCGATCTGCAGCGTAAACAACGCTCCGCCGATCGAAGCAAACACCGCCGCAACGGCAAAGATGAAGGCCTTGAATAGTGCCGGGTCGTAACCGGAGAAGCGCACCCGGTCTTCTCGATCGCGGATGGCGACAAGAAGCTTTCCCAGTCGGCTCGACACGATAAAGCGTCCGAACAGTATTGCCGCAAGCAACAGCAACACCGTAACGACGTAGAGCTTGGTGCGCATGCCGTCATCGAACAAGTCCATGCCGAGAAAGGTCTTGAAATTGGTGATGCCGTTGATACCGCCAGTCACACCCTGTTGTCCGACGATGACTATTGCCATGATCGAAGCGAGCGCAAGAGTGACAATGGTGAAATACACGCCGCCGACACGCTTTCGGAAGTTTGCATAGGCAAGAACAAATGCGACCAGCGCCGGCAAAAGGATTATTGCGGGAAGAGTGAACCAGAAGTGATGGAACGGCTCCCACCACCAGGGTAATTCCTCGACGCTATTCCAGACCATGAAGTCGGGAAGGTTCGAGCCGAAGAACTGGGCCAATGCCTGAGCCGACGAATCCGCCTGGGTTGCCTCGAGTTTTAGGAACATTGCCATCATGTAACTGCCAAGCCCGAAAAACATTCCCTGGCCAAGACTGAGAATTCCGCCATAACCCCACGTCAATACAATTCCCGCCGCGGGGAACGCAAAGCACAGGTATTTGGCCATCAGGCTCAAGCGGAAGTCTGACAGCGCCAACGGCACTACGAGTAGCAGCAGCACTGCGAGAATAACGAAGGCATGTCGGTTAAGGCGCTCGACCAGCGATACGTGCACCACTTTGGCACGTCCGGATTCGTCCTTGATTGCTGTCACTCCGTTACCCATCAGCGTCTTACCTTCGAAGCGAAAAGGCCATTCGGCCGGAAGTACAGCGCTACGATTACGAGCAACAGAATCGATGCCTTGGCCATGGAGCCGGTCATCAGGTACTCGAACGTAGACTGCAGCTGACCGATGATCGCCGCCGACAAGATCGTTCCCAGCAGACTTTCAACGCCACCGAATACGACTACGATGAAGGTATCCACAACGTACTGCTGTCCAGTCACCGGCCCGGTGGAAGCGAGCATCGTGAACGAGCTTCCGGCGATTCCGGCAAGACCGCAACCGAGTGCAAATGTGAATGCATCCACACGCTCGGTGTTGATGCCGGCTGCACCGCTCATCGCGCGATTCTGCGTGACGGCCCGGATCTTCAAACCCCAGCGCGTGCGGAACAGCAGCATGTACACGCCGAAGGAAACCAACAGGGCCAGCATTACGATGAATATTCGCGACAGCGGAAACTGTGCGTCAGGCAGGAACGCGGGCGACCATGCGCCCTGAAGCCAACTTACGGTCGGCACACCGACTTCCTTCGGACCGAAAATATGACGGAATGCCTGTTGCAGAATCAGGCTCAACCCCCAGGTTGCCAGCATGGTGTCCAGCGGCCGATGGTAGAGAAACCGAATCAATCCACGCTCCAGCGCGAAACCGAAGGCAAACGTCACAGCGAACGCCAGAAGAATACCGACGAGGAAATAGACTGGCATCAAGCCCGGCATCAGTTTTTCGAACAGCAATGATGTCGCATAGGTCGTATAGGCTCCCATTGCCATCAACTCGCCATGCGCCATGTTAATGACGCCCATTAGTCCGAATACGATGGCAAGGCCCAACGCCATGAGCACCAATATGGTGAACAGACTCAGGCCGTTGAACGCCTGCATTGCGAGAATTTCCGGAGTCATCTCAGTCTCTGGTGTCTTGAACTTGAACCCGTTAACTTCGCGGCGATTCGCGCGACCGGAAGGAGCGGACGGTCGCACGAATTGCCGACGTAGAGGTCCGGAGTTTCCCCGGACCTCCAGTCGAAGGATCAGATCTTCGGGAAGGGATTCGGCTCGATCAACGGCGATTCGTAGATCATGTCAATCTGGCCATCTTTTCTGAATGTGCCAATACGAGCGTGTTTCCAAAGATGGTGATTGTTACCGTGGAACTTGATCTTGCCTTCCGGCGCATCCATCGCAAGGTCGGAAGAAGCAGCAACCACTTTGGGAACATCGAAACTGCCTGCCTTTTCGGCGGCCATCTTCCACAGATACACTGATATGTATCCGCACTCCATGGTGTCACCAATTACGCGGTTGGCTCCATACTTCGCCTTGAAGGCCTTCACGAACTTTGCGTTGGCCGGATTCTTGACGCTCTGGAAGTAACCCATGCAGGACATGAAGCCTTCCAGATTCTCGGCGCCGATCCCGGATGCCTCTTCCTCTGACACTGCCATTGCGCACAGCGCCTGGTTTTTGCTGCTGATTCCGGCCGCTTGCATCTGTTTGTAAAATGCGACGTTCGATCCTCCCACGACAGTGCTCCAGATGACATCCGGCTTCGCCGCCTTGATCTTGTTGATTTCGGATGCGAACTCTATCGATCCGAGCGGGTAATAGCTTTCGCCGACCACTTTGGCGCCGATTTTCTTGAGGTGAAGGTTGGCGATCTTGTTCATCGTGCGCGGCCAGATGTAGTCCGAACCAATGAGGTAGAACGTCTTGCCTCTGTTCTTGTACAACCAGTCGAGCGACGCGATAGCTGACTGGGTGCCCTCCTGCGCCGTGTACATGATGTTGGGGGACATCTCAAGACCTTCGTAATAAGTCGGGTAGTAGAGAAGGCCCTTGTAACGCTCCATTACCGGCAACACCGCCTTGCGCGACGCAGACGTGTAGCAGCCGAAGATCGTTGCCACCTTGTCGCGCTCGAGTAACTTGCGCGCCTTCTCGGCAAACGTCGGCCAGTCGCTCGCGCCATCCTCGGTAATCAACTCGATCTTGCGCCCCATTACTCCGCCGGCCGCGTTGATTTCCTCGATTGCCAATTTCTCCGCGTCAACCACGGAGGCCTCTGCAATCGCAACTGTTCCGGTCAATGAGTGCAGTATGCCAACCTTGACAGTATCGGCTGCCGCCGCACTGCGTATAAATGGAAATCCCTGCAAGGCAGTTGCTGCCGTGGCCGCTGCGGTGCTCTTGATAAATTGCCTTCTGTTGAGTTTCATGTCGCTCCTTCTCGCTTAGTTGAACCCTCGCCCGAACTGCGGCAAGCAAAAAAAAACGCCCACGCTCCGGTGGAAAAGACCGAAACGTGGGCGACTGTGCCTTACCCCGTTGGGACGTCCTTGTCCGTGTCGGGTATCCGAAAGCTGCACGGCGCTTCTGATGCCAGTGCCGTAATGTGAACGCCTCAATTGCAAATTCGAGGCCAGCGGCTCCGGAAGCACCAATCAACGTTTGAATCGTGGTCGGAATGCGATTCAAAAGTCGCTGATCCAATTACGAATACGAAGAAAGTGACAGCAACCTGAAAGCTGCTCCCACGCGGTCTCCGCTACGATCGAAAGGAGAACCCGGCGCCACCCTCTTCGCACAACAACAGTGCGCAGCCGATACGATCTGCACCAACCTGGCGCCGCTTGCATGGCCAGGCGGTCACCGTGTTCCGCGTTCAACGTCTATGGAAACATGCAACTTTTCGGTCCGCTGATCACCGGGTCCGGGAATTGCTGAACATGAAAGTTGCAAGGAGCGCAGCAGGGCACAGCCTGCATACGAAATTTGATTACATGACAAGGTTGTGCTGATAGAGGTCCGGTTCGCGATTACAGCGACCCGGAAACAATGACAATGAAGAAACGACCGAACGACTCGATACGAATTGGCGTCCTGTTTTCCGAAACCGGAGTCACTTCGGTCATCGAGAAATCCGAACGGCTGGGAACGCTGCTCGCCGTCGACGAAATTAACGAAACCGGCGGAATAAATGGTCATGCGCTCGAACTCGTATCCTACGACCCACAATCGAGCCCGGCGAAATATGCGTTACTAGCCCAAAAGCTACTGCTTGAAGACCATGTACAGGTGATCCTGGGCTGTTACATGTCCAGCCAGAGAAAAGCCGTGATTCCGGTGGTCGAGCGCTGGAATGGCCTGCTGATGTATCCAACTCTATATGAGGGGTTTGAATTCTCGCGCAACGTGATTTGTACCGGTGCTGCTCCGAATCAGAACAGCGTTCAGCTCGCTGACTTCATGCTCAGGACGTACGGCTCGAGGGGTTTCATGGTTGGATCAGACTACATCTATCCATATGAATCGAACCGGATCATGAGTGATCTGGTATTTGAGCGCGGCGGAGAGAAAGTTGCCGAAATATATCTGCCCCTGGATGCATCAAAAGACAACTATGAGGTTGTCGTCCAGAAAATAAAGCAAACCAGCCCGGACTTCATTTTTTCGACAATAGTGGGGGACGGTACAGCACTACTGCATAGGGCGTTTGCCAATGCCGGCCTTGATCCACGAAAGATGCCAATTGCCAGCCTGAGCACTTGTGAAGCCGAAATACAACAGATGGGAGCCGAACTGGCGGAAGGCCACATCACCTCGGCACCCTACTTTCAGAGCGTCGATACGGAAGCCAATCGCCGCTGTCTGGAAAACTTTCGCAAGCGATTCGGTGACGCCAGTGTCACCAACATGTGTTGGGAGGCCGCCTACTTCCAGACGCACCTGCTAGCCAACGCGATGAGGCGCGTTGGTAGCGACAACGTTGCCGATCTCCTCACCGTGTTGCCCGGTTCCGAGTTCTCGGCCCCGCAAGGGGACATCAAGATTGACGAGCACAACCATCATACCTACCTGAGGCCACGCATCGGGCGAGCCAATGCTGCCGGTCAGTTCGACATTTTGTGCGAGTCCGAGAGCTGGGTGCACCCTGACCCTTATCTTGTGTCTCACACATTGCAGGACTGGTCTGCTCCGCTCACCACGCTTGTGCCAACTGCACGTCCATGAAACATTTTGAAGGGACGCCACGGCTCCTGCGTGAACTTCGCTCCCTGCGGGTATTAGTGTTTCATCCTGACGATCACGATGGTCAGGAACTGATTTCCCAGTTACACCGCATCGGATGCCAGGTAAAGGCGTATTGGCCTCCTCTGGAGCAACTGCCCGAAGAAACAAAACTCATATTCTTTGCCATAAGGCCGGAAATTCTGACAATGGACTTGCCCTGGCTCGGCCGGGAAGATACTCCGCCAGTCGTGCCAGTTGTCACCTACGAGAATCCCGTCATTGTCGAGGCAGTACTCAAACTGAATGCTTTTGGCGTAATCGCATCACCGGTAAAGTCCTCCGGCATGCTCACCGCTATTGTCGTAGCGCTCAGCCAATCTGAAAAATTCCGGGAACGCGAGCGCTACATCTCCCGTCTCGAGCAGCGGCTAGCCGGGCAAAGAAAGATCGCGAAAGCCAAAGTTATCCTTATGAAGTCAAAAAATCTCTCCGAAGAAGCTGCCTATAACCTCATCAGATCACGCGCCATGGCCAAACGACTGACGACCGAAGAAATTGCGGACGCATTGATCAAGGCCGATGATATTCTTGGAGGATAGTTCCAATCAGGTGCCCTGTCGCTTCCTCTTCGCGTTGTTTGCAAGGAAACATTTTCAAGAGACGGATTCAGGCGAGCCCGCCTGACGGTTACTGAACATCAATGCACATGGAATCCTGTGCGCATCGCGCAAGTGCCGACGGTGCCCGCTCATTCCAGGTGCTCAGCGTACTGGAATCCGATGCCTGCGACACATGTCGATCGGCCATAGCCGCTGATCGGGTTGCCACGGGGTGTGAGAACACGTCAATGCAACGGGCGTCCACAACCTGTGAGCTTGTTTCCGTCAATCATCACGGTAACCGTCGTTTCGAACTTCGCCCCACTCATCGAGTCGGCGCAGTCTCTTCCTTCAAGCGTGACCGTCAGTTCATGCCCTGCCTGCGCCGCCTTGTATGTCGTCTTTCGCAAGGCGGAATCGCTCGAAGGCTCGGTCGGTGCAAACTCATAACGCTCGGTGCCGTAGGCCGTAACCAGCAGGATTCCGTATTCCCTGCTGATTTCCAGATACCACCCGGGTTCGTTCCCTGTCGCCCGGAAATCCGCTCCACGCAATTTGGCATCTTCCCATATCGCCTCTGCCCGATTGTTGCTGCACTCGGTGCGCGGCTGATTCCCGCCCTCCAGCATCGCCGACTCGCCTTTGCTCCAGAAGGTGACCGAGCCGTCACTGTACTTTGCACCGGAGGCGGCCTCAACGTGCGGCAGGCTGATTGTTCCTGAAGGCAGAAACAGCCAGGCCGTCTCACCCTCGATCCGCGCCGTAAACCGAAGCCCGTCGCCGCACTCATACACGAACGTACTGCCTGCCCGCCCCGGCGCGGGCGCCATTGAAGCGCGCTCGCCTTCGTTGTTCCGCGCCGGCTCTCCACGATCCGTGCAAGCGCCCGAAAGCAGCACGCCCAGCAGCAGCAAGACTGCCCGGGCTCTTCGCCAAATGTCGAAACGCATCAATCTGAATCCTTTCCTGTCGTCCCAAGCCAGGCGGCAGCGCCTTTGCCACCAGCGATGGAACCTGTGTCAGCTTACCGCAGTTCATGGCAGGCGCTTCTGCGGCATCAACGGATCCCGGCACCTGGACAGCGAACGGGGCACATCACTGCCGTTTACATCCCTGCCGTACCATTCGCGATCGTCTCCGCCACGGGTTGGTTGCGGAACGGTTAGCCCATGCTTGCTTGATCTAGCCGACGATCAGCAGGCTTGCGTAGGGCACAAGGACGAACAAGATCAGGACGACCTTGTAAGCGCCCATAAACGAAAACATGATGGCGTTGTAGGTCTCGCGTGGA
>LJTS01000145.1 GCA_001304425.1 Betaproteobacteria bacterium SG8_40 | reverse complement strand
CGACCAGATCGCGGTGATGCGCCAGCTCGGGCACGAACAGTTCATGGTGGCGGGTCACGACAGGGGCGGACGCGTTGCCTATCGAATGGCGCTCGATCACCCCGGCATCGTTACGAAAACGGCAGTGCTGGACGTGATTCCAACACTTGAAGCGTTCGAGCGCGGCGGCAAGGCTTTCGGGCTGGGTTACTACCATTGGTTCTTTCTGGCACAACCGGCGCCGCTGCCCGAAAAACTGATCAATGCCGACCCCGAATGGTTCTGGCGCTGGCATACCGACCGAGTGCCACGCAAGTTCTTTTCTCCCGATGCGGTGGACGATTATCTCGTGTGCTTCCGCAACCCTGAAACGGTGCGCGCCATCTGCGAGGATTACCGGGCCGGTGCGAGCATCGATTGCGTCCACGACGCGCAAGACCGCGACACCGGCCAGCGCATCACCTGCCCGCTACTTGCATTGTGGGGAAAGCAGGCAAAGCTCGAGGCCTGGTACGACACGCTTTCGGTATGGCGCGAATGGGCCAGCGATGTCAGCGGTGAACCGCTTGACTGTGGTCATTACCTGGCAGAAGAGCGGCCCAAGGAAACGGCCGAGGCGCTGCTTGCGTTCTTCAGGTAGCCGCTCGCCGGACTGGGTACCAGCGAAGTACAGGATACGATCGCCCGTCGACAGCTGATTCGCTAAACACCGACACGAAAATTCCGGTTGTGGCACGGTCCTGTAGCGGAAAGTATCCTTGATGCCGCTGATTTCCCGGGAACGTCGACGCAAGAGTTGAACCGAACAACAATGAAGCCGGCAACAAACGGCACCTGTCGAGGAAACACTCCATGAAACTCACACACCACTACTTTGATACCGGCGAAGTTACCCTGCACTACGTCCTCGCCGGCAAAGGCGATCCGTTGCTGTTGCTGCACGGCTGGCCGCAAAGCTGGTACTGCTGGCACAAGATCATGCCGGCGCTGGCGGAGCGTTATTCGCTGATTGCGCCCGACCTGCGCGGGCTTGGCGACTCATCGCGGCCTCTCGGCGGGTATGACAAAGCCACCATCGCGGAAGACATTCGCAAACTCGTTCACGATCATCTGGATATCGACCGCTACTACCTGATGGCGCATGACTGGGGCGGTCCGGTAGCGTTTGTCCTGGCCGCGACCTACCCGGATAAAGTGCGCAAACTGGTTATGCTCGATACCGCGGTGCCCGGGGACGGCAGCGGCACGTTCTCGCAGCACGGGCGACGCTGGCATCACGCGTTTCATCGCACCGCGGATTTACCCGAGGCGCTCGTTGCCGGCCGCGAAGACATCTACCTCGGATGGTTCTATCGAAACTATGGCTATCAGCCGGGCGCGATCTCGCCGGAGGACATGCAAGAGTATTTGCGCACCTATCGCCAGCCCGGGGCATTACGCGCCGGTTTTTCCTACTACCGTGCGATAAATCAGGATGTCGCGCACAACGAAGCCTTGCTCAGGAAAAACGGCAAGCTGACAATGCCGGTACTTGCGCTTGGCGGCGGCAAGGGGTTCGGGCGCGGCATCGAAACCCTGGAATCACTCCAGCGCGTATCCACCGATGTGCGCGGCGGCGTCATCGACGACTGTGGTCACTGGATGCAGGAAGAGAAACCGCAAGAAGTCCTGAGCAAGGTGCTCGAATTCCTCGGTGCCGCCTGAGCCCGGGTTAACGCGAGGCAGGCGCCCTTGCGCTTTTTCCCGGCATCGCGTTCACGGCGATGCCGGCCTTCCGGACATGCATCACACGAGCCGCGAGTATCATAGTGCGCGGTACGCTGCGCACCAGCCCCGCAAGGCTCGCGGTTTGCCGGTTGCACAGATCACAGATGGCTGATCGCACGAACTTGCGATCACCCCCCCGAACCGAGAACGGAGAATCCGGTCATGAATCCAGAACGCAAAGCAACGAAATCTTGGGCCAGCGCACTCGCCGTGCTTGCTGTGCTGACAGTGTCCGCCGCAAATGCCGCCGATCCCTCTGCGAATGATTTGAAGCGTGTTGTCAACGAGGCCCACGCGAAGTACAAGGATCTCAGGGACGGCAAGAACGCCGACTACATTCCGATTCTCGAGACCGTGCCGAGCGATCTGTTCGGTGTTGTCATTGCGACGCGTGAAGGCAAGGTTTTCTGGGCCGGGGACGTCAATTACAGGTTCTCGATCCAGTCCGTTTCCAAGCCCTTCACGGCTGGGCTCGTAATGCAACAGCAAGGGCCTGCGGCGGTAGCGGAAAAGATCGGCGTCGAGCCCACCGGCCTGCCGTTCAACTCCAAGATCGCGATCGAACTGTACGAAGAGCGCTCTGCCAACCCGTCGGTTAACGCCGGCGCCATAGCCGCCGTCAGCATGGTTCAGGCGGATTCGGAAGAGGAACGCTGGAACCAGGTTCTGCAGAACATGCGCGACTTCGCCGGCAGTGATCTCGAACTGCTGGACGAAGTTTACCAATCCGAATACAGCACTGCGTGGAGCAACCGGGCCATTGCCAACCTGCTTTACAACTACGGGCGCTTGTACAGCGATCCGGAAGAAGCGCTTCGCGTATATACGAAGCAATGCTCCGTAGGCGTCAACACATTGGAGCTGGCAGTCATGGGCGCAACTCTGGCCAACCAGGGCGTGAACCCCATCACGGGGAAACGGGTATTGGCCGAGAAGCATGTGCCGGAATTGCTGGCCGTCATGGCGATGACGGGCTTCTACGACGAATCCGGTGCGTGGCAGTACACCGCAGGACTACCCGCCAAGACCGGCGTCGGCGGCGGAATCGTGGCAGTGGTTCCGGGAAAGTTTGCCATCGCCGCGTTCTCGCCGCGCCTCAATGAATCCGGCAACAGCATTCGAGCGATGAACGCCATTCGCCATATTGCCGGCGAGCTTGGCGTCGGCCTTTACGGGGCGAACCCGGACTGACGGGCTGAAACCGCAACCGGGCGTATCCCGGTGTCAGGACACGGCACTGCGCTGGAACCCAAGGAAAACGATTACTGCGCCGTCCAGCCGCCGTCCACGATCAAATGCGTTCCGGTCACCATCGCCGCGGCCGGGGACGCAAGGTACAGCGCAGCCGCGGCAATGTCGCCAAGCGTCGCGAGTTTTCCCATTGGAATGCGCGACATGATGAAGTCTCGTTTCTCCGGCGTATCGACCACCCGGCGCACCAGCGGCGTATCCGCGAACGTCGGGCCGATACTGTTGACGCGGATATTCTGCGGCGCGAGCTCGACTGCCATCGCCTTGGTCAGGCCCTCGAGCGCATGCTTGGTCATGCAATACACGGTGCGGTTCGGAGAACCGACATGCCCCATCTGTGAAGACATGTGGATCACGCAGCCGCCCTTGTCTTCCCGCTTCGGGTCCTCCAGCATTTTTCTGACCGCCGCCTGCGCGGCAACGAAGCAGGCGCGTATGTTCAGGTCAAGCATGGCGTCGAGGTGTTCATCCGACACATCGACGAAAGGCTCCGGGAAATTGGTGCCGGCATTGTTCACGAGTATGTCCAGTGAAGGCAACGCGCCGATGACGTCGCGCAATTTCGCATCGTCGGTCACATCGCAGGCAACGGGCCGGGATTTGCCGCCACCTCGGGTAATGTTCCCGGACAACTCCTCGAGATACGATTGCGTACGCCCCAGTAGAACAACTTCGGCACCGGCGGCCGCATAGACTTCCGCGATGGCGGCACCGAGTCCGCGTCCGGCCCCCGTCACCAATGCGACCTTTCCGTCGAGCCTGAACGTCGGAATCTTCAGTTCACTTGTCATGCAAAAAACTTTCCGTAAATAGTGAGTTCGCGAAAGCGGATGGCCCGCGCGATGGCCGCTCCATGCCACCTGAGCGCCGGTTCACACCCGGTGAATAAAGAAAACCACGCACCCGCAAGACGGAGCGTGGTTTTCAGTACCAACGAGAACGGACCGAAGCCAGCGCCAGGTCCGTCAGCGGCGCAACTCAGGCCGCCTTGCCGGGCGTAAACACGCGCTCAAGATGCTCCTTCGGCAACGGTTTCGTCATCAAGCTGACTATCACCATGACGACAGACGCTGCGATTACGCAGGTGCCTGCAACCCCGAACGGATTCTTCCAGCCATGGATCACATACAAATAGGCGTAAAGCAGCACCCCGGTCAGGAAAGACGCGATGGCACCGGTCTTGGTCGCTCGCCTCCACAGCGACCCGATGACCAGCGGACCCGCCGCACCGGAAACGATTCCACCAATGCCTATCCATAACAATACCGCGAGGAACTTCGGCCGATCCATAGCCAGCCAGACCGCGGCGAGACCAACGATCACAATGGCCACACGCGAGATGTTCAACGCAATACGGTCAATCTGCTGCTCAGACTTCTGCTTGTGTATCACCGGCGCCAGCGTTCGCTTGTACAAATCGTTACTGAAGATCACGGCAATGGAAATGAACAGGCCGTCCGAGGTTGACATGATGGCCGAGAGCACACCCACGCCAAGCATCCCGGCCACAACCGGCGGGAACAACTGCGTAAACAGGACGGGAATGGCCTGATCGGGTGGAAGGCCGGGGCCAACCAGCGCACGCGCATGCAATCCGCCAAGTACGGTGAAACCGAGAATCGAACCCATCGGAATCGCGATCAACAGGAAGGTACGAATCTGTTTCGGTTCTTTCAGGGCAAACGCGAGTTTGCCGATATGCGGGTTCATCGCGAACGGAAGGTGGGCAATAAACAGCAACAGTATCAAGATGAAGCTGCCGAAGATAAGATCGCCCTCAATGAAGTAATTGTCCCACCCCAGGGCCGGGTCTTGAGCTACCAGCGCCGCGTTGATCGCTCCGGGACCCGTGCCCTCGACGCCGGGCGCCAGCAGGAACATCGCCGCGATAACCAGTGCAATGATCACCATCATGACCCCCTGCACCCCGTCGGTCATGATGTCGGCATGCGATCCGCCCATGCCGATGTACAACATGATCACGGCCACGCTGACGAATATGCCGGTCGTGTACTTGAGACCGAGCAGAACCTCGAACATGGTTGCCGCCGCAACGATTTGCGCGGAAATATAGAACACGAGCAACAGTGACAGCAGCGCAAAGGCGATTCGCAGGAAATCGCTGTTGTAACGCTGGCCCATGAACTCCGGCAACGAATTCGATTTGAAACGGTCGCCGGCGCGCTTGATCAGTTTGACGGCGAGCACCATACCCAGAATGATCGCGGGCGGGTAGACGGCCGGATACCACAGGGTGGCAAAGCCTTTCGAATACGCCATGCCCGGCAGACTCATGAAAGTGGCGCCGCTGGCGATGGTCGCCGCGAAGGCAAACGCCAACATGAACGGCCCATACGCGCCACGCGCCACGGCAAAGTCTTCCTCGGTTTTGGTCTTTCGCATGCCGTACGCGCCCATGCCTATAAACAGGGCCAGGAACGCCACGGTCCAGATCCACCCCCATGCACCTATATTGGTGTCATATGTCATCTTCTACCTCCCGGGTATGTTTTTAGTTTTTAGTTTTTGTCCCTGATGAACTCAGTCCCAGTCCTTTTGCATTGAGATCGAGCCCATTGCGATTACCCAATAGGCCAGGATAATGATCACCATCAACGTCAGCACATTCATTCTTGTTCTCCCCCTGATTGCATTTTGACCCCGCGAACGGGCCGGGACCGTCCATTGTCAGTAGTGCAGGACTCTCGTCGAGCAGTTGTAGCCCCCCGAATCCTACCACCTGGCCCGCACGGCTTGGTATAACGGCGCGCATTGAGATGTCCGGAATCGCCAATCGGGGCACCGCCCGCATGGTACGGGGCCGTCTTCAGTCGCGCACCGGGATATTCATGCGGTGCTGCAACATGAAACGCCTGTACGGAAATCCAATCGACGGCTTACCGGACATCGCGCAGACCGTCTGCAACGACCCGGCGTTCGGACAGATCAAACGACCATTGCACCAACAAGGCGAGCGCAGCGGCAGGGATAGCGCCCGCAAGCAACAAGGCGTGGTCGTTCAGCGCGAGGCCGGTCACCAGCCTTTCTCCGTAACCGCCGGCCCCGATGAAAGCCGCGATTGTTGCAGTGCCAACATTGATCACGGCCGACGTCTTGATACCGGCCAGTATGGTCCGCGCCGCCAGCGGCAACTCGATGCGCCACAGGCGGGCGAAGCCTGGGAGCCCCAGCGCCAGTGCCGACTCGCGCAACGAGGGTTCGATGCCAGTCAGGCCGCTATGCGTATTGCGTACCACCGGCAGCAACGAATACAGAAACAACGCGACCAGCGCCGGTAGCGTGCCGATGCGGCCCAGCAGCGGGATCAGAAACACCAGCAGTGCCAGCGCCGGGATGGTCTGGATTACTCCGACGATCGAAAGTATCACCTGCCCGGCGGCTTCACTGCGTGCCGCCCATATACCCAGCGGAATGGCGACGACCACCGCCGCCGCAAGCGACCCGAAGACGAGCAGCAGATGCTGACCGGTCAGCCGCCAGAAATCAGGGCCGAAGAGTTTCCCCAGAAAACCGCCCGATCCGGTTTCTCGCGCCTGCGAATCACCGAGAAACCCGGCAGCGATGTCGGCAAAGGCGACGCCGTCGAGTTCGGCGCGCGCATTCATCGCGATCATGGCCTGCGCATCGATGCGCGACTGCAAACCGGTGATCGCCTGCCACGCTTGCGGAAAGCGTTGCACCACGTCGAGTCGGTACACGAGTACCGCTTCGTATTCCGGAAAGTAACGTTTGTCGTCTTCGAGAACGCGCAGCGCATAGCGGCCGATCTTGGCGTCGGTGGAATAGATGTCCATCACGTCGATCTGGCCCGCGGCGATCGCCTCATAGGCCAGTCCGTGATCCAGTCCGGCGGGTGTTTGCGGCAATGCGTAGAGTTCGCGCAAACCCGGCCAGCCGTCGTTGCGCTCCATGAACTCGTGCCCG
>LJTS01000144.1 GCA_001304425.1 Betaproteobacteria bacterium SG8_40 | reverse complement strand
AGTCACCGACGGCAAACGGCCTGTCCATGTATACCGTCAGTCCCCCGAACACGTTTGCCAGCAGGTCGCGAGCGGCAAGACCGACGGCGATACCGCCGACGCCGCCAAAGGCCAGCAGGCCCGCTACGTTGATGCCCATCGTCTGCAGAATGATCAGGCCGGTCGTCACGAACACCGCTGCCCGAAGCAGTTTGCCCATGCCATGCACCAGCGTGACGTCCACTTCCTCGCCGCGTCCGGTTCTGGAGTCGATATAGCGCGTCTCGTAGAGCTTGGTGAATCGCACGGCGAACCACATCAGCACGAGAATGATGCCGACCTTTCTCAGCATCTCGATGACCGTGAAAATCACCGCTTCGGTCTGGGCACCGACGATTTCCCCGGCAAAGGAAATACCCAATACCCACACCAGGGCGCGCGATGGTCCTGTCAAAGCCTCCAGCACGACGTCATCGAACATGTTGTCCGTATCGTGCGCACGCTTGGCGAGCCGCTTGAGAATTCTCCTTACGACGGCCCCCAGAATCAGCGTGAGCAGGACGACGACGAATGCCTGCAGCATCCACGCAATGTCACCGCCCCACGCCGATGACAGCTTGTCAATGATTTCCACTTGATTACTTCCTTACGTTCTTCGGGTTACGACGCATACTCATCCTTGCCATGACTGTCATCCGGACCGTCCGGTCTGTCACTTTGCAAACAGGCGCGCCGGATCGGCAAAGGCCTTGAACTCGAGCGCATTGCCGCTTGGATCGCGAACAAACAGCGTCGCCTGCTCGCCCGGCTGGCCGGCAAACCGGATGTGCGGCTCGATGATGAAATCGGCTCCGGCATCCTTGAGCCGCCGGGAGATGTCCTGCCATTGCGACATTCCAAGTACGACACCGAAATGGCGCACCGGCACATCGTCTCCATCGACAGCATTTGTGGCAATCGTCGCTGCTTGGTCCGTTAGATGCGCCACGATCTGGTGTCCGTAGAAGTCGAAATCCACCCAGTCCGCAGCCGATCGTCCTTCGCGGCAGCCGAGCAACTCACCGTAAAAACGACGCGCCGCAGCCAGGTCGTCAACGGGAAAAGCGAGATGAAAGGGCGGACGCTCGGTCATGGTGTCAACTTTCGGGATGGACTTGACTTGGTGGACTTATCTGTCTTGATCGGTTGAATCGAGAATCGGTCAATGTTCGTTCGAAAACGGTGACCGCGCAATACGACAAGTCGGATGCGGGTAGTGGCGCTGGGAATCTCCGCACGCACAAGGCGCTTCGTCCTTCTATCTTTCGGCCCTGGTGCGCTGACGATACGCTTCGATGTACCTGCCGATGACGTGTTCCGATCGATCAACAGACCGGACAGCCTCGACAGCGACCGAGTCAATGTGCTGGATGAAACCCTCGATGCCGCTGATCGCCAGCATCCGCGTATATTTCAACCCGGCCGATTGGCCCGCAAACCTGATCGCTTGCGGGTCGTTCATGAAATCACGCGTGCGAAACGGCTCGAGTTTCCAGTAATCGGCTGACAATTGTTCCAGGTCATCTTCCAGCCCCGGTACGTTGTAGTCAATCCGGTTGGTAAAAGTGTAGTTCGCCATCAGCACCTCGCCAACCAGCCGCATCTCCAGCAGGATGCGCTGCTCCTTGCCGACTTCGGTCGTGAAATGCGTAGCAATATAGTCTGCCTCCTCACCATCGAGCGTGCGATCTATTTCTCTCCGCAGCACTGCATAAAACCATTCGGGCGTTTCGATCTGATTGCCGATAAGCGCAACGGCATCCTGCATCAATGTGCTTTCCGCTTGTTGCCATTCAGGGGCTGTCGGGTTCCATCCGTTGTCCAGTCCGGCATGGGCGCCATGCTCCGCCAGCAGCTCGCGCGCCCGCAGCAACGCCGCCTGCCTGACTACGGCCTTGCCCACAGCGATAGGCAAAGCCGGATCGAGGCTGCGCGCGAGGCGGGATACCGCCGCAGATTTGAGAGCCTGTTCACTTGGCTCGCTGTCGCGAAACTGTTCGGCGCGTGTCGGTCCCAGGAAAACGACCAGGATAAACAACAACCCTGCGCCCATTGCTCTGGCAAGACGGGGCATCCATGCCTCCAAGGCGAAAAGTGCAAGTGTACCGCCTCCGGCGCGATCCCCACTTTCGCAGTCCCGATCGCTTGCATGCGCCCGCGCCGGGTAGCCGCTCTCTTGCATGGTATCCGTCGCCAAGCCGCGCATCGGCGGCGCGGCACCGTTTGACGGTATCATCTGGCGGTCGGGGGAAACCAGCGCCGGTAGTGGTGCAGGATCACTAAACTCAAATATTCAGGGAGATTCGAAATGGCTTCAAATGACAAGGTTGCAATCGTCACAGGAGCGGGCAGCGGTATCGGCAAGGCGGTGGCGCTTGCCTTTCTGGACAATGGCTATCGTGTCGCGCTCGCCGGGCGGCGCAAGGATGCGCTCGAGGCCACGATAAAGGAAGCGGGTGCCAACGGCTCGGCCGCCATTGCCGTTCCCACTGACGTGAGCGATGCCAAAGCGGTAGCCAACCTGTTTGCGACGACCCGCAAGAAATTCGGCCGCCTCGACGTGCTGTTCAACAATGCGGGGGTGAATGCCCCCGGCGTTCCCCTCGAAGAGCTGACCGTCGAGCAGTGGAAGAATGTCGTCGATATCAATCTGACGGGCATGTTTCTGTGCATTCAGGAAGCATTCCGCATCATGAAGGACCAGGATCCGCGCGGCGGGCGCATTATCAATAATGGATCGATTTCGGCGCACGCGCCTCGCCCCAATTCCGCGCCATACACCGCGACCAAACATGCAGTGACCGGCTTGACCAAGTGCGCCTCTCTCGATGGGCGCAAATATGACATTGCCTGCGGCCAGATCGATATCGGCAACGCCATGACCGAACTTGCCGCAAGGATGGCCAAAGGTGTGCCTCAGGCCGACGGCTCGATCAAACCCGAAGCAATGATGGACGTGAAGGAGGTTGCCTCGGCGACCTTGTATATGGCGAACCTGCCACTCGATACGAATGTTCAGTTCATGACCATCATGGCTACCAAGATGCCATTCGTCGGGCGCGGCTGAGCAGCGGGGATGCCGCCCTGGTGGTTGTGGATCCCCATTACGATTGCGGCCGCCGCCGCACAGACGTTACGCAATGCCACGCAGCGTCACCTGAGCACGGATCTTGGCACGCTCGGCGCGACGCTGGTGCGCTTCCTGTACGGCTTGCCGTTCGCTGCGCTGTGGCTGCTGGCAGTATCCCTGGCAGGTAACTACGAACTGCCGACGATCGATGGCGCTTTCGTCGGCTGGCTCGTCCTGGGCGCGCTCAGCCAGATTGCGGGAACCGCGCTGCTGCTGCGTACCATGCGCGAGCAGAACTTCACCATCGGTGTTGCGTATTCCAAGAGTGAGGTTATGCAGGTTGCCGTGTTCGGCTTCGCCTTTCTGGGCGACCCTTTGGCATCGACGACCGTTGCTGCCGTGGTCCTCGGCACTCTGGGGGTCATGTTACTCACCCCCGTCGACCGCGAACGGCCGATTCGCACGCTCATCGGCGGATTGACCACCCGATCAGCGTTACTTGGCCTGGCATCCGGAAGCAGTTTCGCGTTCTCGGCAGTCGGCTATCGGGGCGCGGCCCTGGCGCTGGAGGCGCCGTTCCTGATAGCGGCAGCTTGCACCTTGCTCGGTGCACAGTTGCTGCAAACGGCTGTCATGTCAGCGTTTCTGAGGCTATATCAACCGGGATTGCTGACACGGGTGCTACGTGCGTGGCGTACGTCGCTGCTTGCCGGGTTAAGTGGCGCCACCGCTTCGGCCGGATGGTTCACGGCGATGGCAATCGAGCCCGTCGCACATGTACGCACTCTGGCCCTGATCGAACTGTTATTCAGCTACGTGATCTCACGGCGCGTTTTCGGCGAACGCTTTGGCAGATTGCAAATTACCGGACTGCTCATCCTGATCGCCGGTCTTGTCCTCGTTACCCGTGGGCCGCAATGACACGCAAACACGCTTGCAAGCGGGTCCGGGAATCGTGAGTTCTTTCTGACATCCGACGCAACAACCACGGGAAATCCGCCAGCGGGTTAAGGGCCGGCATGACGATCAGCACGAACGCCCGACCAGGGTCGAACCCGAGAAAATCAGACACCGCTCGACTGGGAAAACGTGAGGACCCCGGTCCAGAACTGCCCTTTCGGCGCGTTGCTCGATATTTACCAGAGACGGATCGTCGCGACGCACCCATCCGAGCAAATCGGCAACCATTGCCTCGTCGACGACGGGACGCCATAGCAGTGGCTCCGTCTTGCCATGACAACTGCCGTAACAGCGCGAACCAGGGACCTCCCAGCGCGAACCTTGCGCGCGCAGCAGCATATACATGGCTTTCGCTTCAGGCCCGCTGACGCCTTCGGAGACGCTCGCCTCGAGGAACATGCGTTGCGCTTCGTCCCATGGATTCTCCATCGCCTGTGTGGCGTGATCGTAGACGATTGCCGACTTGCGAAACCCGCCACTGAATGGCTGCCCGATCAGGTAGCGAAACAACGGCGGCATGCCACGGCCTTTGACGATGTGTCCCTCGGGCACCTGCCAGACCTTTCCTTTGGACTGACGGAATCCAAACGGCTCCACCAGACGCATGGTCGGCACAAAAGGATCATCCAGCCACTCGACGACCACTTTGCCGTCGAACGTACCGCTGTCTATATCCGCTGTTTCGGCGGCCAGTATGCCTGCCGAGAACGCCGCTGCCGCAATGGCAAATATCAACCGGTTCATCCGCCCTCTGCCTCGTACGTCATACACATATCGTTCCCTACCACCGGCTTTTCGGCACCAACGCTCCGCCCGGCCCGCTCAATCATACCGAGAAATGCAGCGGTGATGCGACAAGGCACCCGTGCTAATGCCTGAACGGGCCTACAACATGCGGCCCCGCCTGCAGAATCACCTTGTCCGCATGCTGCTCTATCGCATCAAGCGAAGGATCCTCTGCGTGAATCCAGCTTGCCAATGAGAGGATCTGCTCGTGATCGACCTGTGGACTCCACGCCAGATCCTCGTCGCGGCGATGGCAGCGCCCATGACAATCGCGTGTTCCGGAGACGGCCCAGCGCGGCCCGGTCGCATAGAGAAGCAAATACATCACTTTTGCCTCAACAGGCAGCACGCCTTCGGTCACCGCGCCGTCGTAGAACATGCGGTCTGCGTCCCGCCATGGATGCTTCCTTGCCGTGACCGCATAGTCATAGGTAATTGCCGTTTTGCGGAAACCGCTTTCAAACGGATGGCCTATGAGTTGAATGAACAGTGGCGGAATCGAACGTCCGGCCACAACCGCGCCGGCCGGGGTCTTCCAGACCTTGCCGTCGCCCTGGAAAAAATAAAAATCCTCGACGACCCGTAACAACGGAACGAACGGATCGTCGACCCATTCGACAACGACGCGACCGTGAAAACGGTTGCCTTCCGGCTCGATCTCCCCTGCCGCATGCGCTCCGCAGTTCAGAGCGAAAACGAGGATCGTGAAGAGAAACCTGTACATTGCGTCGATGTTGTCCAAGCTCTTGGGTGACTGCCGCTTTCCGGGTCAATTGATCGTCGCGTCAGCCGGCTGTCCGGTCTGCTCGGCCTCTCAAGCATCACCGGATGTACCACCCGGCCACTTTCGTTAGCCGGAAGTTACGGGATCAGCCGTCGCGCCGGCCGGCAAACCCGGCGCCCGCACTCCATGCCCACCGGAATCAGCGTTTGCGCACATGTCCGAAAACATGCGGCCCGGGATGCACGATGACGTCGCTCACACGCTGCTCCACTTCTTCGAGCGAGGGATCCTCTTGCCGCACCCAGCTCGCCAACGCCATGATCGGCTCGTCGTCAACGATCGGCCGCCACACCAGTTCGCTCTCGCCCGTGTGGCAGTGGCTGAAGCAAGTACTCGTCTCACGAACCTCCCAGCGCGAGCCCGCGGCGTTGAGCAACATGTACATGACCTTCGCCTCTATCGGCAGGATACCTTCGACAATACTGCCTTCGTAGAACATGCGCTGCGCGTCCAGCCAGGGCTGCGTCTGTGCCTTGGCTGCATAGTCGTAGATGACCGCCGTCTTGCGAAAGCCGCCCTCGAACGGCAATCCCATCAAGCCGGCAAACAGCGGCGGGACGGCCCGGCCGTCAACGATGCTGCCGGCGGGGGCCGCCCAGATCTTGCCGCCCTGCTGATGAAAGGCAAACGGCTCTACCAGCCGCATGGCTGCGACGTAGGGCGTCTCGTCCACCCACTCCAGCACCACCCTGCCTTCGAAGCGGGCCTCTTCTGCAGCGAATGCGATGCCACATGCAAACGTGAGAAAAATCAGCAAACCGTGAAATCTCGAACGCATTACCGGAGCAGGACCTCGTCAGCTGTAAAACATGGGCAGTTACCCGCTGCCGGGAGACGCCGTTTCCAATTCTAGACCTTCAAGGGCTTGTAGCGCAGGCGGTGCGGCCGTGCCGCCTCTTCGCCAAGTCGCTTCTTCTTGTCCGCCTCGTATTCCTGGTAATTACCGGCAAAGAATTCAACATGTGAATCGCCCTCGAAGGCAAGTATGTGGGTTGCGATTCGATCGAGGAACCAACGGTCGTGAGAGATCACCAGCACCGAGCCGGCGAATTCGAGCAACGCGTCTTCGAGCGCGCGCAGCGTCTCGACGTCAAGGTCATTCGAAGGTTCGTCGAGCAACAATACATTGCCCCCGGCAATAAGCGTCTTTGCCAGATGAAGGCGGCCTCGTTCACCGCCTGAAAGGTTGCCGACCAGTTTCTGCTGGTCCGCGCCCTTGAAATTGAAGCGGCCAAGGTAGGCGCGCGACGGTAATTCAAACTTGCCGACAGTCAGGATGTCCTGACCGCCGGATACCGCTTCCCACACCGTCTTGTCATTGGGCAAGCT
>LJTS01000143.1 GCA_001304425.1 Betaproteobacteria bacterium SG8_40 | reverse complement strand
GCCTTGGCTGGGTCATGGGAGGAAGGCATCGTGCTAAGTGAGCGGGCCATCGCACTCAGTCAAGTTCATCCAGGTTGGTACCACTGGACCGCCGGTTGGAAAGCATACTTGGACGGGAACTATCGCGACGGACTGTTACATGCCCAACGCGGACCCATGCCGGGTTTTTATTGGTATCACGTGCTCCTCACCATTCTGCACGCGAGACTCGGCCAAACCGAGGATGCATTCGAGCAATCAGCTATGATTCGAGAAACCAATCCTAGTTTCGAGGCGAACGCCTATGAGGAATTTCGGAGATGGAACTGGCAGAAAGAGGCTGTTGAAGAATTCGTCGCCGGGCTGCGCGAAGCGGGTATGAACATCCCGCCGAAAGGGTCGTCAGAATAGCCAGATAAGAGATAAGAGCCGAGCCGTGTCAAACAAAGCACAAAGCTGACCCCATTTTTTGAACGCCGAAGCTATTAGCTGTGCGCGGCAGACGAGGATTTTTGAGTTGCTGCACGATAGTGAGGATCGTCGACCAACGGCCGAAATTGGCCGTTTGCTGCCCTTGGCGAAAGTGCACGACAAGTGACCGCCGACACTTTTGCAGCGCGTACCGCAAAGTCAGCGTTTGTGTCTTGGTGAAACTGAGTGCGCCGTGATTGTAACTGGGTTAGATCGGTTTCGATGTTGGCAAGCGCCGCAAGTGACTGATTTTAGATATCGTTAATTGATCTCTGATCGCCTACGAACCAGGGGGTCGGGGGTTCGAATCCTGCCAGGCGCCCCGATCAAAAGGGCTTGCAGAATTGCGGGCCCTTTTTTGTTTTTCGTTGGTAACACGAGTTCGTAGCGGCGCTGCTTGTTGGGGAATGACAAACGCAGTGTGGCTGCCATATTGCAGGACTCGATCCTATCTTCGGCAACTTACGCCAGGACACAATTTTTTCCGGCGGGCGAAGCTAGAGCGCTTGCGGCAATACGGGCTTTCTTGATTCCTGCCGGGTCGGCCAGATCCGCGAATGAGACCGGTATCCGCGAAACACGAACTCCACATGGCTGGTTGAGTGCGGGGCTTGCCCCGTATGTCCAGGCCTTTCGCCAGAGTGCGGTTTCGGGCGCCGGGATTGAATTTGCAGGGCTCGCAAGACAACCCGTTTTCCGCCGAAACTTCTACCATTCATTGGTTCGTCCGGGCCCGGCATCAGCCAGGCAGGCGTTCGGCGCAACGCGGCACAGGTCGCCGGGCCTGCCCGGCCGGCCAGCAACGCGGCCCCTCGCGGCGCTGTAAAGTCATTACATAACCGTGAGTTAGGGCCGTTCAGCCGGAGGCGATCCGGCCAGTCGACTACGCTGGCAGGGCACGATCAGGGCCCGTACAAACCAGCCATGAATCCGCCTGAAGTTGGCACGGTAATCGCATGAACTCATGTACTTTTTTGTCCTCCCGGACAGCCGAACCGGACCGACGATCATCATGTCCCAAGTCGCATCATTTCCGAACGCCCCCAAGCCAAAGCGCACTTCGGGCGCATCGTCGTTCGACATCATTCTGGAAAAGTGTCACGACCTGATCAGTGAGCGCGTCTCGGATGCACTGGCCAGGATGTTCGACGAGGCGGATGAGGCACTCACCGCATTCGGGAGCCTGTCGCGCGATCCGGAAACGAGCAAGCTCTACGAGGTCACGCGCAAAAAGATCCGTTCGCAGCGCGAAGCCATCGTCACCCAGTTCCGGATGCATTTTCTTCGCGAATTCCAGGAACGCGTCAACCGGGTCAAGAAAATCGGCGAGCAGTTTGCCGATCTCGATCTGCCCTCGCTCGACCCAACCGAAGACGACGATCCGACCGAGTCACGAAAGTTCGACGCCATGGCCTCCAGGCTGCGTCAATACTGCGAAGAGGAACTGGCCGCGCTCGATCAGCGCGTCGGCGTACTGGTTGGCGACGCCGATTTGCAGTCCGAGGACAATCCGTTTGCGCCCGAGACCATCATCGCGGCCTACAAGCATACCTGCCGCCAGACCGATTCGAACGTCGACGTGCGCATGGTCCTACTCAAGCTGTTCGACGACTACGTGCTCGACGAAATCCGCGGCATCTACAAGGCCGTCAGCGCACTGCTGATCAAGAATTCGATCCTCCCCAAGATCCGGTTTTCGATTGAGCGCACCACGAAGACGTCATCTGCGGAACAAAGTCCCGGCAATGCGGGCGTAGCAGCGCCAACGGGCAACGTGCAACAGGAAGTCAAGCATATCGACCGGCGCGGCACCAACCGGATGGATGCCATGACCCTGGACATCATGGCGATGTTGCTCGATGAGTTGTTCAGCGACCCCAAGATTCCCACGATGGTCAAAGGACTCGTCGGCCGGCTGCAGACTCCGATGCTCAAGCTGGTAATCGCCGACAAGACGTTTTTTTCCAGGAAGAGTCATCCGGCCCGCCAGATGCTCGACAAGCTGGGCGAGCTCGCGGCAGCCCTGCCCGCCGACCTCAACGTATCCGACCCGGTCTACGTCAAGCTGGAATCGATTGTCCAACGCGTCATCGAAGGATACAAGGACGACACAAGGGTCTTCGAAGAACTGTGCCAGCAGCTTGACACCCTCATTGCCGAGGTAAACGAGCACGCCGACCTGAAAACGCAAAGCGGCCCCAGGCTGGCCGACCAGCAACAAAAGCTTGTGCTCGCAAAATCCGTCGCCCAGGCAGAAATCAAGGCGCGCCTGCATGACAGCACCGTGCCGCAACCGATCGTCGAGTTTCTGACCAAGCATTGGGCCAGGCTGCTCGTCCTGATACATGCAAGGGAAGGCGAGCGAAGCGAGGCGTGGAGGAACGCGCTGAAGACTGTGGATCTGCTGGTCTGGAGCGGTGAGAACAAAGAGACGCGTGAAGAACGCCGCAAGATGATCGCGGTGCTGCCGAACCTGCTCAAGAGTCTCTCCGACGGTCTGGCTTATGCCGGCATTGACGACGAGGTTCGCGTGCAATTCTTCGCCTACCTGCGCAAGTCGCACACCGCCATTTTCGGCCGGACGGCACATGCGGGCGTGGACGCGCCCGGCGAAAAGCCCGTGACTCAAGGCAGGACCGAAGAACCCGCACCGGACATTACGCCCGGAAAACCGGCAACTGCCGAAGAATCCGCGAGCACCCCGGAATTCCCTGAATTCGAGGCAGCAAAATTCATTACCCAACCGGTCGAGACCGGGACCAACGGCGCGCCCCGCGAACCCGATGTACTTTCAATGCAGGACGAACCGGACGAGGCCGGCACCGGCGAGGAGATGCGCCTCGACTACCTTCCATCGATGGACGAAAAGGCCGCCATTCCCGAACTGACCGATGCGGTCAAGGCGAAGACCGCGAGCCCCGCGGAGAAACCACTGGCCCCGGTCGCACCGTCGGCGGGCGCCAAGCAGGCTGGAGCGCCGGAATTTACCGGCAGCACAACCCGGGCATACGAAGTACCTTCGGCAAAGTTGCGCGCCGAAATGGATAACGTCATGGATGCCACGCGGACGATGTTTTCCGATATCGACCGCTTCATCATGCTCGGTCAGTATCAGAACGCCATCAGTGTGCTTGATGCGCGGATCAAGCGCGAGCCGAGCGACCGCGGTTCATGGGTGACGCTGATGGCGATATACCGGGATACCGACATGAAAGACGATTTCTACCGGACCTACGCAGACTTCCAGCAGCAGTTCGGCGAAAGCCCGGACGTCTGAACCCGCCGGCGAGAGGTCAGATTTAACTGGCCCCGTGCTCGTCATCGCCCCGGCCTTCTTCCCCATCCGCGTCGTCGTATCGGCCGGCTTTGGCAAACCACTCCCGGTAATAGAAGGATTGCCTTCTGCCGTTCAGTTAGCCGGGACGCCGGGCAATCAGCCCGATGATGCGCGACAAATGCCCTAGTCCTTGCGCGGCTTCCAGTCGCGCGCCAGACGTTGCGCTTCATCGACTTGCAGGGACGTCATCTCGCCCTCCAGGGTCTCGATCATCAACTGCGCTTCCTCGTTACCCTGTGAGCTGGCACGGCTGTACCAGATGTAAGCGCGCAGGTAATCACGCTTGAACCCGTAGCCCAAACCGTCGAAGTAATACTGCCCGACCGCAAACTGGGCGTCCGCCGAACCGTTTTCTGCGGCCCTGGTGCACCAGTAAAGCGACTCTGCATAATCGCGCGGAACACCCATCGCCTCCCGGTACATGATGCACAACCAGTACTGCGCCTGGATGTTTCCCCGTTGCGCGGCCTTCGTGTACCACCGGGCCGCCGCTTCGTGGTTTCTTGGAACGCCCTCGCCTTCGTGATACATGGTCCCGAGCGCGTATTGCGCGCGATCGTCGCCCTGGTCGGCGGCAACCCCGAATCTGGAAATCGCAGCTGCGTAATCGCGTTTGCCATAGGCCGCCACACCGTCTTCAAAATCACCGGCAATGGCACTGGCCAGCACTGCGAGCAGGCCCAGCAGGAAAAGTACTGCTCTTCTCATCGCTATCCCGTGACAGGATTACCCAGGCGGCACGTCGACGTAATCACGTTGCCGGGCGGGCAAACGAAGGATTATCCGGAGGGAGTTTATGCCACTTTCTGATCGATGGGGCGCGTGAAACGGACGGAGAAGCGCGGCATGCCGCATAAGGCGAGGCAGCACGCGTCGGGTAGCGGCAACCGGTTACGGGGAAAAACTCGCAAGCCTGTTCACTCTCGGCACGTAACGTCCGTATGATGAGTCAGGTGATCGCTATAATCGGCGCATCGCCGAAAGGAGAAGACATGACACGATTGGTGCTGCTCGCATTCATCTTCTGGAGCGCGTGCGGCTGGGCCGCAGAGCCGGATGATCTCCTCGCTGCCTACGCCGAACTGGCTCGCCAGGCCGAACCCGGGTTCAGCGGATTCTCCGCCGAGCGCGGCCGCGCTTTCTACTTTTCGCAGCATCGCATCGAGGACGGCTCGCAGGTATCGTGCGCCTCGTGTCATCACGACGACCCGCGTAAGGAAACCTTCGCCCACCAGGACGAAATCCCGTGCAAGGCCTGCCATGGCGGCTTCGCCACGTGGCCGAACGGCGTGCCGAAAATGCACCGGCAAATCCTCGCCTTTGCGCCCTCCGCGAACCCCGAGCGATTCACCGATGAGGCAAAGGTGGAAAAGTGGTTCGGATTCAACTGCACGTATCTGCTCGGCCGCGATTGCACGCCGCAGGAGAAAGGCGATCTCATCACCTGGCTGCTGGAGCAATAGGAAGCAACAACGGGGCGTTCGTGCTGTTTCCAGCCCGGCGCCTGGTACCGGCAGCAGACATCATTCAGACGCCAAGCAGAATCTTGCCTGCACGTTTGATGACCCATACCGGACTGATGACCACGCAGCTGCCGGCAAAGACTTGGCGGCTGATGAGGGTTGCCCGCGAACCGGCCATGCCGATGAGGTAGAGCACCAGCAAAGTGACCAGCAAAATGAGAACCTGTCCGGCTTCGGGGCGACGTTCGCCCGTTCAATTCCTTGCCGCGTGAACAACAAGCGCCTGCAGGTGCAGTTCGGAACCCAGTTCCCGGTCGATGGCGGTGGCTACCGCAGCACAGACCTCCTGGGGATCGCCGCCACGCGTGACGACTTCGTCATACAGCGGATTCCCGAAGACCAGACCCTGTGCAAAGTCTCTGGGCGACGGAATCAAGGAATCAACCGCAACGCGTTCGATACTCACACGGGAGAAGCCCGCTTGCGATAAAGATTCCTCGATCTCGCGAGCGTCGTGATAACCAAACGGGACCTTGTAGAAGCCTGGCGGATTCCCGGGGAAGAACGATTCCACCGTTTGATGAACTGCCCTGGCGAAAGGATTTCTTTCCCATGAATCCCATACATTGAACAAGTAACTTCCACCGGAGCGAAGCACGCGATGCGCTTCGGAGTAGGAACGATGTTTGTCAGGAAAGAACATGACGCCAAACTGGCACACGATGAGGTCGAAGCTTCCGTCGTCGAATGCGAGGTTCGTCGCGTCCGTCTCCCGAAAGCGCACGGACTCTCCCGACCGGAATTTTGCCTTTGCCACTTCCAGCATCGGCGGATTCAGGTCGGATGCGATGAGCTCGCACTGTTTGGCAAGCGCGTCACGCAGCTTGCGGCTGAGGATTCCCGTGCCCGCTGCCAGCTCCAGCACCGACCGGGGATTCAAGGCTGCCACCCTGCGGGCAAGGTCGTCGGCATAGCCATCGAAAATGTGGGGTCCGAGATACCTGTCGTAGTTTACGGGGATCGATCCCCTGAACTTCGCTGCATCGTTCGTCATGCGTGTTCCTCCGGGAACTTCTGATCTTCAAGTTACCGTCGCAAGAAGCAGCTCCGCGGTTCGTTGCACAGAGAAAGTGTGGGCGGGGACGTCTTGCGTCGGATTCGGCGCGCCCGAAAACCGGCCGGACTTCAGATCGAGATCAGTGCAGCGCCCGACAGGCCACCGGCCTCAATTCGCTGGTGAGCACTCGCAGCGCCGGCAAGTCCGGCTTCCATTCCGACCCGGTGCTGCACGCCGCCACGCGCCAGTAAATCACCGACTTGCAGCATCGCCGTCACCTGCTCCTGCTGGCTGAGCCCGAAAATGCCGATGAAACGGCAGGTGGCATTGCGCATCAACAACTGCCTCGCTGGTACCGCCGGCGAAGGATTGTCGTCGAATCCGTATGCCGCGATCACGCCGTTACGCGACAGAATGCGCGCATTCATTTCAATGTTGCTGCCGAAGCGGGGTTCGATGATCAGGTCGTAGCCCTGTTTGCCGGAAGCGTCGCGCAATTTCGAAGTCAGCTCCGGATCCGCATAATCGAAACACCGCGCGGCGCCCAGTTGTTCGACTGCCATGGCGTCTCCTGCCGCCGCGGTGGCCGTGACCCGTGCACCGCCGAGCTTTGCAAACTGCACGGCATAGGCGCCGACACGTCCGGCG
>LJTS01000142.1 GCA_001304425.1 Betaproteobacteria bacterium SG8_40 | reverse complement strand
GCGTTGCCTGTTGTCTGTAGTGGCCGAAGCGCTCGGCGACATTTGCCAGATAGGCGGGCTGCCGGCGCGCTCTTATTGCCAATCGCACAAGTGCAAACGGCACCAGCAGCCACATCAGCAGCCGGTAGAGCGCGTACGTCACATCAAGTCCGGTTTGACTTCCCGAATGGCGCCAACCACGTCTTCGACGCCGGGCGGTTGGCCGACATTGCCGCGATAAGTCGTTGGGCCCGGACCTCGCGGTCCGGTGTCGTCGGGGTCGGAATTGCAGAAAATCCCGACGACCGGTCGTGACAATGCTGCTGCAAGATGCATCAGGCCGGTGTCCACGCCGACGACCAGTTCCGCGCCTGCGATCAGCGCCGACAACTGGTCGAGCGAGAGCTTGGGTGCCGTCAGGGTGCGTCCGCCACGCACCGCCAATCGGTCGCTGCGCCTCAGTTCGGCCTCGTTACCCCACGGCAGCACGCAGCCCAGTCCCGCTGTGGTCAGCCGGTCGATCAGATCCAGCCAGCGTTCTTCCGGCCACAACTTTGCTGCCTGCGCGGTCGAGTGGAGCACAACGCAATAGGGACCATTGACCAACTGCGGATTCGGCACTACCGGAGCAATCCCGTAGTCGATGAAATCGTCGAGAGGGTAGGAGAAAGCGCGCGCAGCCAGCGCGCGGTTACGCGTGAGCATGTGCATCTCCGGCGCGAATTCGTAGCGGGCGTCGTAGAAGCGGGACGCCATCGGCTCGCGAGCGGTTTTCCGGCCAAAACCATGCATGGGGCCTTTCGCGAAACGCGCGAACATGGCGCTCTTGAGTAACCCCTGGGTATCAAGAATCGCGTTGTAACGGACCTCGCGCAACGTGTGGCGCAACGCCAGAAATTCGCGCCAGTTCTGGATCGACAATGGAGCCTTGCGCCAGCGCCGCAGCGCAACGGGGATAACGCGATCGACGCCGGGGTGCATCTCGACAATCGGTATGTATTGCTCTTCTACCAGCCAGTGGATCTCCGCGTTCGGAAAATTGTGTCGCAAGTCACTGGCTACGGGGAGATTGTGGACGACGTCACCAAGCGATGACGTCTTGACGAGCAGCACTTTCGGGTTGCCGTCGGTGCGACCTCGATTCCGTCTGGCCGCAGCCGGTTTATCTGGTGTCATGTACGTTTGTAGTCATCTTCGAACCGGACGATGTCGTCTTCACCGAGATATTCGCCGGATTGCACCTCGATCAGGTACAGCGGTGTCTTGCCGATGTTTTCCAGCCGATGCCGCACCCCCAGCGGAATGTAGGTCGATTCATTCGCGGACAGCATGAAGGTTTCGTCGCCGCGCGTGACGCTTGCCGTCCCCGAAACCACGACCCAGTGTTCGGCACGGTGGTGATGCATCTGCAGCGAAAGTTTTTTCCCCGGCGTGACCATGATTCGCTTGGCCTGAAACCGTTCCCCTGCATCGATGCCTTCGTAGTATCCCCATGGCCGGTAGACACGCTTGTGCACCAGTGGTTCTTCGCGTTGCGCGGCCTTGAGTGCCTCGACCACGTCTTTTACGCGCTGGGCGTGCTCTTTGCGGGTGACCAGAACCGCATCCGCGGTTTCGACGATGACCATGTCCTCGACACCGATCGCCGCAACCAGCCGGCTGTCTGCGCGGACGTAGGAATTCTTGACCCCGTCAAGGTGCACATCGCCGGTCGTCACGTTGCCCGCCCCGTCGGCCTCGATTGCCTGCCATAATGAAGACCATGACCCGATATCGCTCCAGCCGATATCGGCTTCAACAACCGTGGCATCGTGCGTCTTCTCCATGACCGCGTAGTCTATCGATTCCGACGGGCAATCGACAAAGTCCGGCTCACCAAGCCGGCAAAAGTCGAGATCCTGTTGCCGCGACTGCCAGGACTTGCGGGTTGCTTCCAGGATATCGGGGCGGAACTTGTCCAGCTCCTGCAGGTAACGCGCCGCGCCGAACATGAACATGCCGCTGTTCCAGTAGAAGCGCCCCGATGCGAGGAACTCGGCGGCGCGTTCCGCATCGGGCTTTTCGACGAAGCGTGCGACTTCAAAGCAGCCATTCTCACCGCTGCCTCGCTCGATGTAGCCGTAACCGGTTTCCGGCGCGTCCGGGACGATGCCGAATGTCACCAGGCGGCCGGATTCGGCCTGGCCCAGACCCTGCTGAATGGCTGCGTGGAATGCCGTCTTGTTGCGAACCATGTGATCGGCGGCGAGCACGAGAATGACCGCATCGGCGCTGTGCTCCATCGCCGCCATTGCCGCTACCGCGACCGCCGGTGCGGTGTTGCGGCCAACCGGTTCGAGTATCTGTGCCAGTGCCCTGACGCCAATGCGCTGCAACTGGTCGGCCGCGAGAAAGCGGTGCTCGTTGCTGCACACGACAATCGGTGCGCTGATATCGGGCAATCCGTGAAGACGCGCGATCGTGTCCTGGAGCATTGATTGCTCCGAAACGAGCGGCAGGAATTGCTTGGGCAGCAGCGTTCGGGACAGCGGCCACAACCGGCTTCCGGAGCCGCCGGATAACACAACGGGGATCAGCATTCAGAGAAACCTTATAAAGCCAAATCAATGTCAGGAAGGAACTGCAATTTCCGCGCGAGGAGCGAATCGACTAAAATCCACCGCATTATGTCAATGGGGCCGCCATCGTTATCCCGTCAGACAATGTCCCAAGCCATTTTCAGTTTTCAACACGACCTGGCCGCAATGTCCGGTTCGGTCATTGGTAATCGAGGTCTCATGAGTATACCTAACCAGTGGCGGCGAGCCCGATGAGCAAAGTCGCCCTGATCACCGGGATTACCGGCCAGGATGGTGCCTATCTTGCGGAGTTCCTGCTCGGCAAGGGCTACACGGTTCACGGCATAAAGCGACGCAGTTCGTTATTCAATACCGACCGGATAGATCATCTGTACCAGGACCCCCATGTGGACAGCCGGCGATTCATCCTGCACTACGGTGACATGACGGACTCGGTCAGCCTTACGCGCGTCATCCAGCAAGTCCAGCCCGACGAGATCTACAATCTTGCGGCGCAGAGTCACGTCGCGGTGTCTTTCGAAGAGCCCGAGTACACGGCCAATTCCGACGCACTGGGCACGTTGAGGATGCTCGAAGCCATTCGCATTCTGGGGCTGGAGGGAAGGACGCGTTTTTACCAGGCGGCAACCTCGGAACTTTATGGACTGGTGCAGGAAACGCCGCAAAAGGAAACGACGCCGTTCTATCCGCGTTCGCCCTATGCGGCCGCCAAGCTGTACGCGTACTGGATTACGGTGAATTACCGTGAAGCCTATGGCATGTTCGCGTGCAACGGCATCCTGTTCAATCACGAATCACCTGTGCGGGGGGAGACCTTCGTCACCCGCAAGATTACCCGCGCCTTGTCGCGCATCAAGCTGGGTCTTCAGGATTGTCTGTTTCTGGGCAACCTGGACGCCAGGCGTGACTGGGGCCATGCGCGCGACTACGTCGAAGCCATGTGGCTGATGCTGCAGCAGGAACAGCCGGATGACTTCGTCATTGCGACCGGAAAGCAATACAGCGTGCGCGACTTCGTGGCCGCTGCCGCCGCGGAACTCGGCATTGGGATCCGCTGGCAAGGTTCGGGCGTGGAGGAGTGCGGTTACGACCCCGCCGGCAAGTGCATCGTGCGGGTGGATCCCCGCTACTTCCGTCCAACGGAAGTGGAGACCTTGCTGGGGGACGCGAGCAAGGGCAGGGAAAAGCTCGGTTGGTCGCCCCGGGTGAGTTTTGAAGAGCTAGTTGCGGAAATGGTCCGCGAGGACCTCAAGTCCGCGGAGCGCGACGAACTGGTCAAGAGGCACGGGTTTTCCACTTACGACTACCACGAGTGACGATGCGCCCGGAGTCCAGAATCTATGTCGCGGGACACCGCGGGCTGGCGGGATCCGCCATTGTTCGCCGGCTGCGGGCGGCAGGGTTTACCAGCATCCTCACGCGAACGCACGATGAACTCGACCTCACGGATCAGCGGGCGACGAGCGAGTTTTTCGAGCGTAACCGGCCCGAGTATGTCTTTCTCGCGGCCGCGAAAGTCGGCGGAATCGTCGCGAACGACACCTATCCGGCCGATTTCATCCAGCAGAACCTCGCTATCCAGACCAACGTGATCCACCAATCATGGCGCGCAGTTGTGAAACGCCTGTTATTTCTTGGCTCGTCGTGTATCTATCCGCGGGACTGTCCGCAGCCCATGAAAGAGGCGCACATCCTGACCGGGCCGCTTGAGTCGACCAACCGACCCTATGCAATCGCCAAGATCGCCGGAATTGAGATGTGTTCCGCCTACAACCGGCAGTTTGGAACGCAGTTTATTGCGGCAATGCCGACCAATCTCTACGGCCCCGGTGACAACTACAACCTTGAGACGTCGCACGTTCTGCCCGCCTTGATACGGAAAATGCTCGAGGCCAAACGCGACGGAAAGGAAGAAGTGGTCGTATGGGGAACCGGAAAGCCCCGGAGAGAGTTCCTGCACAGCGATGACATGGCAGACGCCTGTGTGCACCTGATGTCACTGGGTGACGAGCGCTTCGACGAACTGTCAAGCCACTGGCCGCCGTTGATCAACATCGGCTATGGCAGCGACCTGACAATCCGCGAAACGGCCGAACTGGTTGCGTCGATTGCCGGTTTCCAGGGCAGGCTGGTATACGACTCGAAGCGCCCGGACGGCACGCCGCGCAAGCTCCTCGATTGCGCATTGCTGAGCGAACTGGGCTGGAAGCCGAAGATATCCCTGCAGGACGGAATCAAGCAGGCCATGGACGAATTTCTTGCGGCGACGCGAGCGGGTAGCTGACGCTTTCGCGGGCGGGGTTCTTGCATCCTGCTGTCCGGAATTGCTATCGCATACGAAAATATGAGCGCGCACGTCGGCGAAATCGTCATTGAGGCCGGACACGGGGCACGCCGGTACTGGTCGGACCTGTGGATGTATCGGGGGTTGCTCTACTTTCTTGCCTGGCGCGATATCCTCGTTCGCTACAAGCAGACGGTGATTGGTGTCGCCTGGGCGGTCATCCAGCCACTTCTGTTGATGGTTATTTTGACCATCGTCTTCAGCCGGCTTGCGAAATTGCCGTCTGGCGGGGCGCCGTATTCCCTGCTGGTATTCAGTGGTTTGCTGCCATGGTTCTTCTTTTCGCAGGCGTTCGGAAACGCGGCGAGCAGCCTTATCGGCAATGCGAGCATGGTGTCGAAGGTTTACTTCCCGAGGATGATCATCCCCCTCAGCGCGGTCATCGTCTGCCTTGTGGACTTCGCGATTGCACTGGTCCTTTTGCTGCTGATGGCGCTGGTACTGGGCGCGTTGCCTGACTGGAGGGTCGTTGCGTTGCCGGCTTTTCTTGCGCTAGCTTTTGTGACAGCGCTGGGTGCCGGCCTTTGGATGGCTGCGCTCAACGTCAAGTACCGTGACTTTCGCTACATCGTGCCCTTCATGATCCAGATCGGCATGTACATTTCGCCAGTCGGCTTCAACAGCAATCTGGTGCCCGAGAAGTGGCGCATGTTGTACTCGTTGAACCCCATGGTCGGCGTGATTGACGGGTTCCGTTGGTCTCTTCTCGGAGGAAAGGCCGACTTTTATGCGCCGGGGTTGATCGCTTCCGTCGCGCTTTCACTGATTTTGCTCTTGTCGGGTATATCCTTTTTCCGCAAGACGGAACGCCGCTTCGCCGACCTTATCTGACATGACTTATGTCATTCGCGCGCAGGACGTCGGAAAGAAATACCTGATCTCGCATCAGCACCGTGAGCGCTACGAAGCGCTGCGCGACGTGCTCGCCGGCGCTCTCCGTGGCTTTGCGAGGCGCTCGGATCGGCGCGATGCAATTCAAGGGGAGAATGCGGCGACGGAAGAGTTCTGGGCGCTGCGTAACTTCGACATGGAAATCCGGCAAGGGGAGCGCGTTGGTATCATCGGGCGCAATGGCGCTGGCAAGTCGACGCTTCTCAAAGTGCTGTCGCGCATTACCGAGCCCTCGTCTGGCAGACTCAGGATCCGCGGGCGCGTCGCCAGTCTCCTGGAAGTGGGGACCGGATTTCACCCCGAGCTGACCGGGCGGGAGAACATTTTTCTTAACGGAGCTATCCTCGGCATGGGCAAAGCCGAAATCCGGCGCAAGTTCGACCAGATCGTTGCGTTCTCCGAGGTCGAGAAATTTCTTGATACGCCAGTCAAGCGCTATTCCAGTGGCATGTATGTGCGGCTTGCATTTTCGGTAGCCGCGCACCTCGAGCCGGAAATACTGATTGTCGACGAAGTGCTGGCGGTGGGCGACGCCGCGTTCCAGAAGAAGTGCCTCGGCAAGATGGGCGATGCCGGGCGCGACGGCAGAACCGTACTGTTTGTCAGCCACAACATGGGCGCGGTCAGACAGCTGTGTGAACGCGGCATCGTTCTGGATGGTGGTTCGAAAGCATTCGACGGGCCGGTTACGGAAGCGATAGAACACTACCAGGTGCGGGTGCTGGGAGACGCGGATGGAGGCAGCGTCAACCCGGTAGGGTTCGCCAAACCGGGTGCGAACGTTCCGGCCTGGCTGCGCTCGGTTGCACTAATCGGAAATGACGGCGTGCCGTCGCTTTCAGTCGAGCACGAACATGGATTTTCGGTCTTGCTGGACATCGAGATCGAAGAAAGCTCGAAGGATTATTTCTCGGCGTTGATCGCCCACGACACGTATGGAAACAACATCTTTTTCTCCACTGACGAGGATTTCGAGGAGTCTCCGATTGGCGATGCACCGCCCGGGAAGTACCGGTATCGCGTGTCGGTTCCGGGGAAGCTGTTAAAGCCCGGGACTTACTACCTGACGCCGATGGTCGGACTGCGGCGCAAGGGAAAGATCGACCGGCGTGACTCGGCACTGCGGCTGGAGGTTCTCGATACCATGACCCGACGCGGCGCGAAACAGCTGTATCGATCGACCGCACTGGTGGCGCCGCAGCTTGGCTGGTCTTTGCAGCGGGAAGAAGCGGATGGCAGCGGGAAATAGATCCGGGCAA
>LJTS01000141.1 GCA_001304425.1 Betaproteobacteria bacterium SG8_40 | reverse complement strand
GAGCAACACGCCGCTGGTGCGGCGTGTTCTGTTTTCAGGCGGTGCAAACCGCGGTAAGAGAGTGTCGCAATGGCCTATGACAGTTTGATGGTGTTTACCGGTAACGCGAACCCGGCGCTCGCTTCCGACGTTGCCAAGCACCTCAATATTCCGCTTGGCCGCGCTACTGTGGGCCGTTTCAGCGACGGAGAAGTGATGGTTGAGTTGCTGGAGAACGTCCGGGGCCAGGACACATTCGTTCTGCAATCGACCTGCACGCCAACCAACGATAATCTGATGGAAGTGCTGTTGATGGTCGATGCGCTCAAGCGTTCTTCGGCGGGGCGGATTACCGCGGCCATCCCCTATTTTGGATACGCCCGCCAGGATCGCCGCCCCCGGTCCGCCCGGGTGGCAATCAGTGCCAAGATCGTCGCCAACATGCTTCAAGCGGCTGGTGTTGACCGGCTGCTGACGATGGACCTGCACTCCGACCAGATCCAGGGTTTTTTCGATATTCCCGTGGACAACGTCTACTCGGCGCCGATACTGCTCGGCGATATCTGGAAACGTGATTATCGTGACCTGGTCGTCGTTTCTCCGGACGTTGGCGGTGTCGTGCGCGCAAGAGCGTTGGCGAAAAGACTGGAGTCCGACCTGGCGATTATCGACAAACGCCGGCCACGGCCAAACGTCGCCACGGTCATGAACATCATCGGTGAAGTCGAAGGCCGCACCTGTATCATCATGGACGACATGGTCGATACCGCAAATACCTTGTGCGAGGCGGCCAACGCGCTGAAGAAAGCCGGGGCCGAGAAAGTCCTTGCGTACTGTACCCATCCGGTGTTGTCCGGCAAGGCAATCGAGCGTATCGAGAATTCATCGCTGGATGAAGTGGTGGTCACCAATACGATTCCGCTAAACGAACAGGCAAGCAATTGCTCGCGCATCCGGCAGTTGTCGATAGCGGAACTACTGGCCGAGACGATGCGGCGGATCAGCAACGAAGACTCCGTGTCCTCGCTGTTCATGGATTAGGTGTGCGCATTGCCTGCGGCGAGCCGCTGGCAGTGAGATGTAAACGGGTGGCGCAACTCATGCGCCTTTTTTGAGATCGGAACCGGCTGGTCGCGGCTGGTTTCGAGTTGACTGGAGAAGAAGATGGCAACCATTGAAGTGAATGCAATGGCCAGGTCTGTGCAAGGTACGGGTGCGAGCCGCCGCCTGCGCAAAACCGGCAAGGTACCGGCGATCGTTTATGGCGCCAACGAACAGGCCCAGGTGATCGAACTCGATCACAAGGCGATCATGATGCAGCTGCGTGAAGAGGCCTTCCACGCCTCAATTCTTGCGATGAATATCGAAGGCAAGAAACAGAACGTGTTGCTGCGAGACGTTCAAATGCACCCATGGAAAAAGGAAGTGCTGCACATTGACTTCCAGCGCGTTGACGCCAATCAGAAAATCCATATGCGCGTGCCATTGCACTTTGTGAACGAGGAGGTCGGGCCTGGCGTCAAGCTCGGCGGCGGTGTCATCAACCATGTGATGACCGAAGTCGAGGTGAGTTGCCTGCCGGCCGATTTGCCCGAGTTTCTCGAAGTAGATCTGGCAAGTCTGGAACTGGGTGATTCGATACACTTGTCCGAGGTGAATCTGCCCAAAGGCGTTGAGTCGGTACAGCTGACTCGCGGCGACGACTCGGTAGTGGTTTCGGTGCAGGTGCCGAGGGTTGCAGCCGCGGAGGAAGGGGCGGAACAGGCTGCCGAGGGCGAAGCGGCCGGAGGTGCCGAGGCCGCGGCGCAGGCACAGCCCGCTGCCGAGGAAGAGAAGTAACAGTCCGGCATGTTTGGGAATGCGGCGGCCGGCATTCAGTGCCGGCCGTTGCATTTTCGTTGGCGTGTGATGGTGCAAATGCATGAGACTTGTGGTCGGCCTCGGTAACCCCGGACGCCAATATGAGGCGACGCGCCACAATGCCGGTTTCTGGTGGATCGACTCGATCGCTGACGAACTGGGAGTCAGTCTGTCGGCCGAATCCCGCTTTCACGGCGAGGTCGGCAGATTCAGGCAGGCGGATGACGATTGCTGGCTGCTCAAGCCAATGACCTTCATGAACGAGAGCGGGCGCGCTGTGCGGGCATTGTGCGACTTTTACAAGATCGCAGTGTCAGACATGCTGGTTGTTCACGATGAGCTCGATCTGGCGCCGGGCATCGTCAAGTTGAAGAAGGGTGGCGGCGTTGCCGGTCACAATGGCTTGCGCGACATTGCCGCTCACATGGGGAAGGATTTCTGGCGCTTGCGCATCGGTATCGGCCGGCCCGCCGAGCGCGGGCAGGTGTCCAACTATGTGTTGTCACCGCCACGCAAGGAAGAAGCCGGGCAGATTACACAGTCGGTGGAACGCAGCCTTGCGATCTGGCCTCAGCTCATGGCCGGGGATTACGACACGGCGATGCTCAGATTGCACACGCGCGACTAGCCTGCATGTTTCAGGAAGGATTCGCGCGTCAGGAGAAATGTGGCCAGACAGGCTGGACGATCGGCCGCGCAGTGATATTGGCGCTACTGCCCGACAATGGCCAAACGGCGCTTCGATCAAATTGATTCGGTTCGCAAACGCGTGGCGTACATAATCGCCTTCGAAAAATTTGCAGGTTAGCTAAGGAACGCCCCTGGACGAACTGCCCGGGCGGCTTGCGTTTCACCCCCTTTGGAAATGGCATGAAATGAAATGTGGAATTGTAGGTTTGCCCAATGTTGGCAAATCGACCCTGTTTAACGCGCTGACGAAAGCCGCGATCGCTGCCGAGAACTACCCGTTCTGCACAATTGAACCAAACGTCGGCATCGTCGAGGTTCCGGACCCGCGCCTGTCAGCGCTGACGAAGTTGGTGAAACCGCAGAAAACGATACCGGCCATCGTTGAGTTTGTCGATATTGCCGGTCTGGTTGCGGGGGCTTCGAAGGGAGAAGGCCTCGGCAACCAGTTTCTCGCCAATATCCGGGAGACCGATGCTATCGCGCACGTTGTTCGATGTTTCTCCGATGACAATGTGGTGCATGTCGGCGGCCGGGTTGACCCCGTCTCGGATATCGAGGTGATCAACACGGAGCTTGCGCTGGCCGACCTGGCGACGGTCGAAAAGCAACTCGTGCGCAACGTCAAACAGGCGCGAGCCGGCGGCGACAAGCAGGCGCAGCGTCTGGTGGCCGTGCTGGAAAGAGTCGAGGCAGCCCTGAATGAAGGCCGGCCGGCCCGTACCGTTGACCTCGCGAAGGAGGAACTCGAAGTCATCCGGCCGTTGTTCCTGTTGACGATGAAGCCGACCATGTACGTGGCCAACGTCAGCGAGAATGGCTTTGCTGACAACCCCCTGCTCGATGCCGTAGTCAGCCTGGGTACCACCGAAGGCGCTCCGGTGGTGGCGATTTGCGCGGCGCTCGAAGCGCAGATTTTCGACATGAGTGACGAAGACAAGAGCATGTTCCTCGCAGATATGGGGCTGGAAGAGCCCGGCCTGGATCGTCTGATCCGTGCCGCTTACGATCTGTTGGGGCTGCAGACCTATTTCACCGCAGGCGAAAAAGAGGTGCGGGCCTGGACGATTCGCAAGGGAGACACCGCACCGCAGGCGGCAGGGGTTATACACACCGATTTCGAAAAAGGATTCATACGCGCCGAAGTTATCGGCTATGACGATTACATCACCCTGGGCGGCGAGAACGCAGCCCGGGAAGCCGGAAAGATGCGCCTCGAAGGCAAGGAATACGTCGTTCATGACGGCGACGTGGTGCACTTTCGGTTCAATGTATAGCCGTACTCCAGGCATTCCGGCTGGCTCGGTTCGACTTGCAATCCGGGCCGGAATGAGAGTGTTTGTCAGGCCGTTTTCGGCGGAGATGGCGCGCGATTCTGCTGTGCTAGACTTCGCCGCCTGTACTGCATACGTGCGCCGGTAACTGCCCGGGCGGCACGCGTTCCGGAAAATCGGCGTAACGGAACACAGGTACATTGCCGGTGATGTTCCGGAGCGCCAGTCGTTACTGGTGCGCGAATCGATTGGGCAGGAATCCGGCCGCCGGAGGAGTCAACTCCCGGGCGAATTTACACCGTTGATATCTATCGGATGGCGTTATGGCGGGTCATAGCAAGTGGGCAAACATCAAGCATCGCAAGGCCGCGGCCGATGCGAAGCGCGGCAAGATTTTCACGCGGTTGATCAAGGAAATCACCGTAGCTTCACGTCTTGGCGGGCCTGATACCGGCTCGAATCCCCGTCTTCGCCTTGCCGTAGACAAGGCGCTCGACGCCAACATGCCCAAGGACACGATCGAGCGTGCCATCAAGAAAGGTTCGGGAGAGCTCGAGGGCGTGAGCTATGAGGAAATCCGCTACGAAGGCTACGGCATCGGCGGGGCGGCGGTCATGGTGGACTGCATGACGGATAACCGTACCCGGACTGTCGCTGATGTGCGGCATGTGTTTTCGAAATACGGCGGTAATCTGGGCACGGACGGATCGGTGGCGTTTCTGTTCCGGCATTGCGGCCAGTTGATATTTTCGCCGGGAACCGACGAAGAAGTGGTGATGGAAGCGGCACTCGAGGCAGGTGCTGAGGACATTGTCAGTAACGATGACGATTCGGTCGAAGTAATTACCGATCCGGGCAGCTTTTCCGGCGTGAAGGAAGCGCTTGAAAGGGCCGGATTCAAGGCGGAGTATGCCGAGGTCACCTACAAGCCTACGACCGAGAACGAGCTCGAAGGCGAAGAAGCCGGTCGCATGCAAAAATTGCTCGATGCCCTGGAGGCGCTCGATGACGTTCAGGAGGTTTACACAACGGCGGTGCTCGATACTGACTAGGGGCGTCTTTGCCCCGGCCGGGGACCGTGTCGAAGGTGCGCACGGGTAGCGGGATGCGAATTCTCGGTATTGACCCGGGCTTGCGCGTTACCGGATTCGGCCTGGTCGAGAAATCCGGGCAAAAGATTTCTTATGTCACCAGTGGCCGCATCCGTACGCCAGACGCACAGCTGCCCGAACGCATCAAGGTCATTCTCGATGGGTTGGCCGAGGTGATGGAGCAGGGTTCGCCAGACCAGGTGGCCATCGAAAAAGTGTTCGTCAACGTCAATCCGCAATCAACATTGCTGCTCGGGCAGGCCCGGGGTGCGGCAATCTGTGCGGCGGTTGGCAGGCACCTGCCGGTCGCCGAGTACACCGCCTTGCAGATCAAGCAAGCGGTAGTAGGCAACGGTCACGCGAAAAAGGAACAGGTTCAGGAAATGGTGCGCCGGCTTCTGTCGCTGCCCGCTGCGCCGGGTGCTGACGCCGCCGACGCGCTGGCGTGTGCCATCTGTCACGCGCACGGTGGCCTGGGGCTCGGAGCTTTGGCAACCGCTGGTTTTCGAGTGCGTTCGGGGAGGCTGGTTTGATCGGCCGGCTGACCGGGTTGCTGCTGGAGAAGCATCCGCCCATGGTTGCGCTTGAAGTGCAGGGCGTGGCTTATGAGCTCGACGTGCCGATGAGCACGCTGTATCAGCTCCCGGCGACTGGTTCGACGGTTACATTGTTTACCCATCTGCTGGTGCGTGAGGATGCTCACCTGCTGTACGGCTTTGCAACTGACGAAGAGCGGCAGCTGTTTCGACAGTTGCTGCGGGTAAACGGGGTCGGCGCGCGCACTGCACTGGCCATCCTCTCCGGTTTGTCGGCGCAGGAGCTGCAGCATGCCGTCGCTGCGCAAGACTCCGGGCGGCTGATCCGCATACCCGGCATCGGCAAGAAAACGGCTGAGCGGCTGATACTGGAGTTAAAGGACCGGTTGTCAGGCGCAATCGGCGAATCCGGGCGAAGCAGCGCGCCGAGCGTTCGCGATGACGCGCTGCGCGCTCTTCTGGCGCTTGGATACAGCGAGAAAGAGGCAAGTGCGGCATTGTCCGGGGTCGCGCCTGAGCTCACCGTCTCCGAGTCGATCCGTCACGCGCTAAAGCTGTTGTCGAAAACATCCTGATCGCTGCGCAAGTGGCCTGGATCGGGGCGAGTTGGCCATAGAGGCGTCGAGCGGTATTGGTCGTCAGTATGTCGCTGCGTAGCGACAACAAAGCGGGGCGATTCGTCTTCCGGCGCCAAACGCGTGGGATATAATCTGCGCACGATAATCAGGCGTACGCGCGGCCCACGAGTCGCGGCGCTCGCCGAATTGCGCCAGTCCGGTGAGCCTGGGTGAAGGGACTATAGATAGCATGCGGTTGGTTTCTCTGTCTGTGTTTGCTGTTTTCATGGCAGCAATGGCTTGCCTGCCAGCCTCGGCCGAAGATGGCGAGGCGAAAGGAATTCAGGACTTGATTGCGCTGCACGATCTGGGAACGTCAGTGGCAATCGGCAATTACTATCTCAAACAGGAATCGCTCGTATCGGTTCGCTCCTACCTGGCGCGCCGGGGCCGCGATGAAAACCTCGGGGACGGCTGGAACGACGCCAATCCGTGGTGGCGGCAAGCCGAGGAGTCGTTGCTCGAGCGCATGATGCAGAACGTCCACGCTGAATTTTCCAACCTCGAATGGCTGCAGCCACAGTGGGCTGATTTGTACGCCGACGTTTTCAGTGAAGAGGAAATTGAAGCGCTGATCGCGCATTTTAGTACCGACATCGGCGCCAAGCAGTTGCAGATCATTGACCACACGGTATCAACGCACGTGATGATGACCCTGAGCTTCTCCGGCAAGCTGGAGACACTGCCGGGAATCGAGGAGGAGCGGAACACGATGCAAAGTCTGTGGAATGGGGAAGACGAACGGATGCGTTTTTCTATCCAGGGCGCTGACAATGCCGACGCGCAGGCATTCGCGTTGTCGCCACTCGGCAAAAAATACTTCACAACGGTAATTCTCAACTTGACGGGCATCGTCAACCGCCGCATCGGGCAGGTCGCTGTGCAGAGGCCGGCCGCGCTTGTGCGGTTTGGGGGTACTGAACAGCCTTTTCTGGAAGGGTTCAAGCGTGAACCGGCATGAAGCGGTGTGCTCCGTCGCGATCCTTGAACTGCGGGGATGATCGAAACTGATCGGTTGATCGCGCCGGCACCGCTTTCTTC
>LJTS01000140.1 GCA_001304425.1 Betaproteobacteria bacterium SG8_40 | reverse complement strand
CAGCCGCGACACGCTCCCGGTAGGCGTTCCAGTCAGCGTACTGAACACGCACCTCTTCCCTGGCCTGCTTCACGTTCAGCTGCGAATACTCAGCCGGATTCGGCAAACGGATGACCTTGCCGGTGCGCAGGCGGTTCATGTTGTTGCCGGAAAACGCCTCCGGATTGTTTCGGAACAGCACCACAAGCATCTGTTCCAATGTGACGCCTTCGGGTTTCCTGGCAAGAGCGATGCTGGACAGCGTATCGCCGCGAATCACACCGATGTCTGATTCCGCACCGTACTCATCCGTCGCCATTGCAGTGTCGACCGGGGCCGATACCGTGGGCGCCGCCGTAAACAGAGTGGGATCAGTCCCGCCAATTGTCTCCACTGTTCCTGATGTTGGCTCGGCTACCTGCGCTTGCTCCGTTTCCATCTCGGAAACGGTCTCGGTTGCCTCGGCGGACATCTGCTCTTCGTCCCCGGCAACCGTCTCTTCTTGCGCGACCTGTCCTTCGGGTGCAGTGCCTTCGGCAACCGTCGATGGCAGCGGTTGCGGGGTCGGCGCATCCGGAACCTCGGCGGGTCGCGTTTCGGCGCCGCGCGCTGCCCGCGCGGCGTCCGCGGCGGCCTTCTCCTCCTCGACGCGCCGCTTTTCGCGTTCGGCGACAATAAAAGGAGGATCGATGAACGCTGTGTACTCACGCGTCACCCGACCCGACGACCAGGTCAATTCGAGTAGCAAATCGACCACAGGCTCGTTGATGGGCCCTGACGAGGTAACGGTAAGTGAAGGCTCACTACCGTCATCCTTCCTCAAGGTGACGGAAAGCTGGGAAACGATATCGGTATAGACAAGCCCCGCGGCCTCATAGGCGCTTGGGGAGGCAAGGCGCGCCTGAAGCGAGCGGACCTCGTCGGGCTTGGCTGACACGGCAACTTCTGCCCGCAACGGTTCACCGAGTACCGACTTCACTTCCAAGCGCCCGAGGCCAGCGGCGTATGACTGCAGACTCGCCACGGCGATGAACGCGCCGGCGACCACTGCACACGTGGAAATCCTTCTCAAAGCGCCCACCCTGGATAATGTTTTAAAAGTCACCAATTAAAGTAACATCATGTAGTTAGACATGCAAGCTAACGTACCCTATTGGTTTGTCCCGTAACTCCCCTTTTTTTTAACCGAAAATCGGTTTTCGGGGATTCTTCTTACAAGCGGAAGTCATGCCTGCTTCAGAAGAATTTGCAACATTCGGCGCAGCGGTTCGGCGGCGCCCCAGAGAAGCTGGTCTCCAACGGTGAATGCCGTGAGGTACTCGCCACCCATCGGTAGCTTGCGTAGCCGCCCGATCGGGATGGACATGGTGCCGGTTACGGCCGCCGGCGTCAGTTTGCGGATGGTGTCTTCCTTCCGGTTCGGGATCACCCGCACCCACTCGTTCGCCTGGTCCAGAAGGCCCTCGATTTCCGCGATCGGCAGGTCACGCGACAGCCTGAAAGTCAGCGCCTGACTATGGCACCGCATCGCTCCGATGCGCACGCACACCCCATCGATCGGCAACGGATTGGATTCACGCCCGAGTATCTTGTTGCCTTCGGCACTCGCCTTCCATTCTTCACGGCTTTGTCCGTCGCCAAGGTCCTGGTCGATCCAGGGAATCAGGCTTCCCGCCAGCGGCACTCCGAAGTTCGCCGCCGGCAATTGCGGCGAGCGCAGCGCACCGGCAACCGTGTCGTCGATATCGAGTATCGATGCGTCGGGATCGTTCAGCAGCGCTTCTGCCGCAGCATGCGTGTAGCCCATCTGCGCCACCAGTTCGCGCATGTGTTGCGCGCCGCCGCCCGAAGCCGCCTGATAGGTCATCGCCGTCAACCACTCGACCAGCCCTTCCCGAAACAGTCCGTGCATGGCAAGCAGCATCAGGCTCACGGTGCAGTTACCACCGATAAAGTCCTTTCCGCCGTTTTCGATCGCATGTTCGATCGCACCGAGATTGACCGGATCCAGGACAATGACCGCGTCCGGGTTCATCCGCAGCGCCGAGGCAGCGTCAATCCAGTAGCCTGACCAGCCGCCTTTCCTGAGCGCCGGATGCACCGCCCGCGTGTAGTCTCCCCCCTGGCAGGAAATGATCGCCTCCATCTGCGCCAGTTCGTCGGCGTTGTTTGCGTCCTTGAGAGGCGCCACGCCCTTGCCAACGTCGGGGCCGCGCTCACCCGCCTGCGATGTACTGAAAAAGACCGGATCGATCAGGTCAAAATCGCCTTCAGCCTGCATGCGCTGCATAAGCACCGATCCAACCATGCCGCGCCAACCCACGATTCCGACTTTCATCATTTCCTTGTCCTCAATCCATTCCTGTGACTGACCGGAGAACCCTTGAGCGCCGCCGCGAAGGCTAGAGCGCGGCCACCACCGCATCGCCCATTTGCGTAGTGCCGATCCTGGTTGTTCCGGCTTCAAATATGTCCGGCGTCCGCAGCCCCTGTCCGAGGACCGTCCGCACCGCATTCTCGACGCGCTGCGCGGCCTCGTCCATGGCAAAGGTGTACCGCAACATCATCGCCACCGACAGTATGGTCGCCAACGGATTCGCCTGATTCTTTCCGACGATGTCCGGCGCCGAACCGTGAATCGGTTCGTACAGTCCCTTTTTATTCGCGTCCAGAGAGGCCGAGGGCAGCATCCCGATCGACCCGGTGAGCATCGACGCCTCGTCCGAGAGGATGTCTCCAAACATGTTCCCGGTGAGCATCACGTCAAACTGTTTGGGAGCGCGCACCAGTTGCATGGCCGCATTGTCTACATACATATGAGTGAGTTCGACGTCGGGATATTCCTTTCCTACCTCTGTTACCACCTCACGCCACAAGATACTGGTGTCGAGAACATTAGCCTTATCGACGGAACACAGTTTGCGGTTACGTTTTCCCGCAATCCCGAACGCGACGTGGGCAATACGGCGAATTTCGGATTCGCTGTAACGCATCGTGTCGAAACCTTCCCGCTCGCCGCTGTCGGTCTTGCGTTGACCGCGCGGCTGACCGAAATAGATGTCGCCGGTCAGTTCGCGCAGAATCATCAGATCGAGATCTTCGACCAGTTCTGCCCTGAGGGACGACGCACGGGACAGTTCCTTGTACACCAGCGCCGGGCGCAGATTGGCAAACAGTCCGAGTTCCTTGCGGATCCGCAACAAACCCTGTTCAGGCCGCGCTTGTCGCGGCAACTGGTCGTACCGGGGACCGCCGACGGCGCCGAGCAGAACAGCGTCCGCCGACTTCGCCAGATCGAGCGTGGCCGCCGGGAGCGGGTCACCCTGCTCGTCATAACCCGCGCCGCCGATCGGCGCCTGCTCAATTTCCAGGTCGAGGCCGTCGCTGCGCAGGCGATCGACGACCCGAAGCGCCTGTCCGACAATTTCCGGGCCGATTCCGTCTCCGGGAAGAACTGCAATTTTCATAATCATCCTGTCTGGGTACGTTATTGCTGAACAACGGCACCTGTTGCCGCGATCGCAGAATGTTGTTCAAACCGGCGTTGTCACAAACGCCGGTGACGGGCTAGGAAAAAAGCCAGGGCTGACGCGACTTGTGTTTGTCTTCGAACGCCCTGATTTCGTCCGCATGCTGCAAGGTCGTGCCGATCTCGTCCAGTCCGTGCACCAGGGAGTGCTTGCGCGAAGGATCGATCTGGAACCGGAAAACCTTGCTGCCGTCCATCGTCGAAACGGTTTGTTGTTCCAGGTCGATGACCAGCCTGAAACCGGGAAACGCCTCGACATCATGAAACAGGCTGTCGACCTCCACCTCGGTCAGCACGATCGGAAGCAGGCCGTTCTTCAGGGAATTGTTATAGAAGATTTCGCCGTAACTCGGCGCAATCATCGCCTTGAAACCGTAATCACCCAACGCCCAGGGCGCGTGCTCACGGGAAGAACCACAGCCGAAATTCTTGCGCGCCAGCAAGATACTCGCGCCCTTGTAGCGCGGCTGGTTGAGTACAAAATCCGGATTCGGCTGGCGGCTCGCGAGTTCCATTCCGGGCTCGCCATGATCGAGGAACCGCCATGCATCGAACAGGTTCACCCCGAAACCGCTGCGTTTGATCGATTTCAGGAATTGCTTGGGAATGATTGCGTCGGTATCGACGTTGGCCCGGTCCAGCGGTGCTACGAGACCTTCGAGGCGGGTGAATTTTTCCATGGTCAGTTTCTCTTCTCAACCATCAGCGTGCAGAGCGCACGTCGACGAAGTGCCCGGCAATCGCGGCACCGGCGGCCATTGCCGGGCTGACGAGGTGCGTGCGCCCGCCCGCTCCCTGCCGGCCTTCGAAATTGCGGTTCGAGGTGGACGCACAGCGTTCACCCGGCTCAAGCCGGTCGTTGTTCATCGCCAGACACATCGAACACCCGGGCTGTCGCCATTCAAAGCCCGCTTCCGAAAATATGCGGTCCAGTCCTTCTTTCTCGGCCTGCTCTTTCACCAGTCCCGAACCCGGCACCACCATCGCCAGCCTCACGGTCGGTGCCACATGTTTACCCTTGACCACTTCGGCAGCGGCTCGCAAATCCTCGATTCTCGAATTTGTGCAGGAACCGATGAACACCTTGTCGATCGTGATATCGCTTGCCGCCATGTTCGGCTCCAGGCCCATGTAAACCAGCGCGCGCTCCATACCCTCGCGCCTCACCTCGTCGCGCTCTTTTTCCGGATCGGGGACGCGCCCGTCAACGGGGATCACCATTTCCGGCGAGGTGCCCCAGGTCACCTGTGGCTTGATTTCAGAGCCGCTCAAACGTACCACGAGGTCGAACGCGGCATTGTCGTCGCTTCTCAATGTGCGCCAGTAACGCACAGCCTGATCCCACATTGCTCCCTCTGGGGCAAAGGTGCGGCCCTTGAGGTAATTGATCGTCGCGTCGTCAACGGCAACCATCCCGGCGCGCGCACCGGCCTCGATTGCCATGTTGCAAAGGGTCATGCGTCCTTCCATGGAGAGACCACGCACAGCACTGCCGCCAAACTCGATGGCATAACCGGTGCCGCCGGCCGTGCCGATCTGCCCGATCAAGGCCAGCGCAATGTCCTTTGCCGTGACGCCGCGGCCGAGACTGCCATCGACCTCGACCAGCATGTTTTTCATTTTCTTCTGTACCAGGCACTGCGTGGCGAGCACGTGCTCGACCTCCGACGTTCCGATGCCGTGCGCAAGACAGGCAAAGGCGCCGTGCGTGCTGGTGTGCGAATCGCCGCACACGACCGTCATGCCCGGCAGCGTGGCGCCCTGCTCGGGCCCGATCACGTGCACGATGCCCTGGCGCCGGTCGAGAAACGGGAAGTAGGCCTTGGCACCGAACTCACTGATGTTGGCGTCCAGCGTTTCGACCTGCAAGCGCGAAATCGGATCCTCGATGCCCTTGTCCCAGTCCGTTGTCGGCGTATTGTGGTCGGCCGTAGCCACCACCGAATCCATCCGCCACGGCTTGCGATGCGCCAGCTTCAGCCCCTCAAAGGCCTGCGGGCTCGTCACCTCGTGCACCAGATGCCGGTCGATGTAAATCAAGGCCGTTCCGTCCGGTTCTGTGCGGACTACATGGCTATCCCAAAGTTTGTCGTAGAGTGTCTGCGGCATTATCGTTGCGAGAATGGTTGCAAGGAAACGGTTGAACCGGATTTCGGGAAACCGAAATTATGACATAGCGGGCGTGCGGTTCCGGCCCTGATCGGGACCGGGGTTAATGGAAACGGGGCAAGCTGTTGCGCACCATGAGCAGCGCGGCCAGCGCCGCCACGGCCGACAGCGAAAATGTCAGCGCACCACCAAGATTCTCCCAGGCGTAACCGGCCGCAAGTGTACCGATCGCCCCTCCGGCGCCGTAGCCAAGGCTCGAATACAGCGCCTGTCCGCGCGAGCGCAATTCGCCGCTGAATACCCGGTGGGTTGCCGCCACGCCCGCGGCGTGAAATGCACCAAACGTCATCGCGTGCATCAGCTGCGCAACCGCCAGCACCGTCACGCTGCCGACGCCCCATGCGATCAACAGAAAGCGCACAATGGCAAAACAGAAACAGGCCACCAGAATTTGTTCGAGGCGCCATCTGCGCATCAGTTGCGGCAGCCACATGAACAGCACGATCTCCGCGATCACGCCGAGCGCCCATAACCAGCCGATGGACATCTTCGAGTAGCCCGCATCGACCAGGTAGATCGAGTAGAAGGTGTTGTAAGGCGCGTGCGCCACCTGCATCAGAAAAAAACCCGCAATCATGCCGATCACGCCTGGCTGGCGCAGCACGGCACCGATCGATCCTGACTGCCGCTGACCCGGTCTGCTGCGGTCACGGGGCAACGCAAACACCGTCACCGACGTCAGGACCAGCAAGACCACGATCACCACTTCGAGCACGCCGACCCCAACGGCATCAAACAGGTACCCGCCGGCCACCACGACTACGATAAAACCGATCGAGCCCCACAGGCGGATACGCCCATAGACGCCCATGCGTGCACGCAACAAAGTCATGGTGCCTGCCTCCACCAGGGGCAGCAGCCCGGACCAGAACAGGCTCCACACGATTAGCAGGCCCAGCAACCCGGAGAATCCGGGGTGCAGCAACAACCCCGCCGCGACAAACGGCGTGATGAACGCGAGCGTGCGCTGAATACTGTCGCGTGACCGGAAACGGTCCGCCAGCCACCCCCAGAAATTCGGAATGAAAATTCGTGCGACCGGGCCAACCGCCATCAGCACGGCAATGCGAAACGGCTCGAAGCCCCGGTCCTGCAGATAAAGCGCGAAATACGGCCCGTATGCGCCGACAAAGGCGAAATACCACAGATAGAAACTGGACAACCGGAAATATAGAGAGCCGCGCGTCATTGCCGGGAAGGTTACTTCAGAACGTTTGTGCGAACAGGTCGCGCGTCAGGAAAATTACGCGCAATTCGGCGCAAAGGGTGCGCCGCGCAACGAGTACCCGCGCAAGAAACGCGTCAGGCCTCGTCCGCGTCCGGGTTTTCCAGGGAGGCCGCGGCGCGCAGCTTGTCGATGTCTTCCTGCGAAGCCTGCGCGGGAATCTGTGGCGTGGCCGTCGCGACATCGCCATTCTGCGCCCGATGCCGCAGGGCATGATCTGCCAGCACCAGCGCCAGCATCGCCTCTGCGATCGGTGTTGCCCGGATGCCCACACACGGGTCATGACGTCCGTGGGTGTTCACGATCACCGGCTTGCCGGCCTTGTCAATCGAACGCCGGTCCAGGCGAATACTCGAG
>LJTS01000139.1 GCA_001304425.1 Betaproteobacteria bacterium SG8_40 | reverse complement strand
AGAGATTTCGAAAACATCCGGGAACACCGGCGTGTCGCCGGCATCGAGATAGTCAATACCCGCTGACTCGGCTGTGCGCACCTTTTCAACATAGTCTGCCTCGTGAAACCGCTCGAGTGCTTCCGTCGTCGCGGCCGCGCCCTCTTCAATGCGCACCCGATCGAGCAGCCCCTGTTGCTTCGCTTCCCGCAGAAAAGCCTGCTGGCGATCGATCCCGAACGGATGGCCTTCGGGAAAGCCGTAAGCACCCAGCATGTCATCCGCGTACAGCCAAACACTCATGTCTCTCGGTCCGTCGGCAAATGATCGAAAAGCGGGTATCGTCAGCAACGCCGCCGTGGCACGCAGAAACGCTCTTCTCCCGCCATGCCGGTCAGCCGGCAAGCGCAACCCCGCAGTTCCAGCAGACTTCGAAATTCTCCGGATTCGGCTCGCCGCATCCGGGGCAGGCAACCTGCCGGTCGCTACCCTTGTCCTTGTCGAAACTGCGGATGATTTCGAGTGCACGTTCACCATCACGCTCGTCCTCGAGCCAAACCTCCGGCCACGCATGGACAAACGGAATCTCGCCAACACCGCCCTGGGCATTCTCGTTGAATACCCTGGCGGCGATTCCCGCCTGTCCCAGCAGGCCGACCATGAGATGTGCGTCCGGCAGCGTCGCAGCAGTGTAGATTCTTCGCATCAGCTCCGTACCATTTTCGGATGTCCGTTCCGGTGTCCATTCCGGTGTTTTACTCGCCGCGCCATGTCCGTCAGCCACTGACTGGCTCACGGCCGGACTGGCAATGCCTGATGTTACCCGTGTTGCCGGCAACCCGTTGCGCGTCTTTCCGCAAGCGCGCTACGTGAACAAATCCATCTGCCCGCCCGCCGCCGGGCGCCGAAATCTCGAAACGTCCAGTTTTCGCTCAGTCAGGTTCAGTCCGTAGCGCTTGCAAGCGATCCTGAAACGTTTGCCCAGCAAATCGGCAAACTCGCCCTTGCCGACCATCCGCGACCCGAAATCCGGATCATTGTCGCGGCCACCGCGCATGGCATGCACGCGGCTCATGACGTGGGCGGCTTTCAGCGGATAGTGACATTCGAGCCAGTCGCGAAAGATCTGCTTCACTTCGTACGGCAAGCGCAGCAATATGTACCCGGCCTGCCGGGCACCAGCACTGGACGCCGCTTCCAACACCGACTCGAGCGCGGAATCGGTCAGAAACGGGATGACCGGTGCGAACATGACGCCGACCGGGACGCCGGCTTCGTGCAAACGGCGGATCGCTTCGATTCGTCTCGCAGGCGCCGAGGCGCGCGGTTCCAGGCGGCGCGCCAGTCGATGATCGAGCGTCGTAACGGAAACGAACACCGCGGCCAGGCCACGTTGCGCCATTGGCGCAAGGATGTCGAGGTCGCGTTCGACCAGCGCATTCTTGGTGACGATTCCGACTGGCTGGTTGAATCTTTCTGCAACCTCGAGCAGTGAGCGGGTTATTCGCCACTTGCGCTCGACCGGCTGATACGGATCGGTGTTGGTGCCCAGCGCGATTGTCTCGCAAACGTAACCGGGGCGTAAAAGCTCGCGCTCGAGGCATTCAGCCGCGTTCACTTTGGCGATCAGGCGCGTCTCGAATTCCAGACCGGGCGAAAGACTCAGGTAAGCATGCCCGGGCCGGGCAAAACAATAGGTGCAACCGTGCTCGCAACCACGGTACGGATTGATCGAATAATTGAACGGAACGTCCGGAGAGTTGTTCCGCGTGATAACCGTCCTGGCCTGTTCGGCGGTTACATGGGTAGCCAGGGCCGAAGGTTCCCCGGCCCCAGGCTCCCCCCAGCCGTCATCTACGCAATCTCGCGCCGTTGACTCGAAGCGGCCCTCCGGGTTGCCTGTCGCGCCCCGGCCCTTGAGGACAGCCGCCCTGACCGCTTGCCCCTCGAGGCGGTGACGCCGCCGCCCATGATCCGCCGCAGTGCCAGTCTCGGAGGCGCGGTCGTCGAAGTCCGGTAGATTTTCCATGATACTGGTTATTTAACCAGTATTTCTCGCGCCAATGCAAACCGGATCCGATCAGGTCAGATCCCCATCAACCGCAACGATGCCTTGAACAACTCGCTTTGCGGGTTCGCAAAGGTTTCTATGATGCTGAAATGGTGGTCCTCCGGGCAGGGTATGTCCGTTGCGATATGCCCGTCCCAGGCCTGGGCAATGATCCGGTGCTGGTCCTTGAAGCCCCCAATCTCGCGCCCGCCCACGGCGATCGCCAGCGGTGCACTGGTCGCAGGCTGCATCAACGCCGGGCTGAGCTTGAGCGCATCGTCCGGCGTCATTCTCAGGTCGGCGTTGATCGAAGGCACCCGTGTCAGCACCCGCAAATCGTAGACGCCGCTGATGGACAACGCTGCCTGAAACAATTTGCGTGGCAGCCCCCGCGCGACCTGCGGCCACAGGCAGGCCAGTGCCATGGCGGCCAGATGACCGCCCGCCGAGTGTCCCGCGACATACATCCTGTTGCGCGGCACGCCGAAATCGGCGGCGTTACGATACAGATAGGCACTCGCCGCGATCATCTGTTTGACAATATGCTCCATCGACACCGCGGGGCAGAGCGAATAGTTGATCGAAGCGACCGCGACGCCCGCCTCGACGAACGGCGCCGCGACAAACGCGTGCTGTTTCTTGTCCAGCGAGCGCCAGTAGCCGCCGTGTATGAACATCAGCAGCGCTTTGCCCGGCCCCTTCGGAACGAACACATCCATGGTCTCCATGATGTCATCGCCATAAGGCACGTCTTTTTCGACCTGCGCCCTCAGCGCCCGGAACGTTTCGTTCGATTTCGCCTCCCAACGATCGAAGCAGGCCTGAAAATCAGGCACCGCGGCCCGGTTGTTATAAAGGGATTCGAGGTAAGCGGTATCATTATTCATTGTTTGTCGTCGCTGGTTGTTGCGTTTCGATCATCATGCAACAGAGTGGGGGCGTCTTGAAACCCTTCCGGCAAAATTTGTCCGGATCTTCGTCAACCGACTGTTTAAACTGTATTTTCTTGTTCTTCCCCGCGTTGAAGCAGCAGCCACACCGAGATGCAGCAGGCACAATAACGCCGGCTGCCAGCGACCGCGACAAACGGCGAAACGCACGTGCAAACAGTTCCCGCAACCATGCTTTCCGAATCTGAAATCAGGAGGACCTCCATGAAAACGACCATCCAACGTACGCTTGTCGCACTTGCAGCCCTTGCGGGCATGTGCGCTCCCGGAATCGGCCTGGCACAGGCGGGTTCCGCGGAGAGCCGTATCGGGCATTGGTACATCGGCGGCGGATTCGGCGTCTATTCCGAGGAAGACAATGCGCAACTGGCTAACCAGGACGCCGGCGCAGCGGTTTACTTCAGTGGCGGCTACCGGGCGTCACCGAATATCGCGATCGAAGCGGATGCGCTGCTGTGGAACCAGGATTTCACCGCGCCCGCAACCATTCCCAACGCGCAAGGCCGCGCGGACCTGGTCAGCACCGGCGTCAGTGCCGTCATCAAGTTCATCGCGCCGCTCGGCGCAGTTGACCTTTATGCCGGCGGCGGCCTCGGTTTCTACGCGACCAACCTGAACGTTGAAGTCGGGTCCGGTGCGGAAATCGACGAAACCGAAACCGATCTCGGATACCAGTTGCTGGCGGGCGCGGACATCTACGTTTCCAGGAAACTCAGCGTCGGGCTGGAATACCGATGGCTCGACCTCGGAACCAGTTTCAACCCCTACGTAACGGGAGAGATCGATGCCGGCGGGCAATTTTTCCTGATGAACGTCCGCGGTCATTTCTGACCCCGGCAGCGGTCATCGGCACAGGCATTCTCGCTGGAAAGCTCCGCAGGAACATCACTGATACTATTGAATCGATATGCCCAACTCCAATACCTATCCTGAATTTCTCGTCAGCACCGATTGGCTGGCACAACACCTCGATGACCAGAATGTCCGGATTCTCGACCCGTCGACGTTGCTGCCGCCAAAACCGGATTTTTCCCTCTACGACGTCGTCCCGGCACGCGAGGACTTCGAAAAAGGTCATATCCCCGGCGCCGTCTTTGTCGACGTCGAGCATGAACTGTCGACACCCGATCCGAAATTGCATTTCATGCTCCCGGATGCCCGAACCTTCGCCAGGTCAATGGAGCGCTACGGCGTATCGGACGACAGCTTCGTAGTCACCTACTCGACCACCAGTCATTGGTGGGCCACGCGGCTCTGGTGGATGCTCAAAGTGTTCGGACATGATCGCGTCGCCGTTCTCGACGGCGGATTCCAGAAGTGGAAAGCGGAAGGACGCCCGATTGAAACCGGTCCGGCGCCGGCCCCTGCGCCGGGAAAATATTCCGCGCGCGAACCAAACAGGGAAATGGTCGCCACCCGCGAGGACGTTCTGGCGGCGGTCAATGCGGGTGACATATGCACCATCAACGCACTGCGTCCGGAACAGCACGCCGGCACCGGCGGCGTGAACTACGGGCGGCGCGGGCACATCACCGGAAGCATCAGCATGCCGGCACTGCATCACGTAAATGCCGACAATACCTTCAAGGACAAGGACGAATTGCGCGGCATCTTTGCGCCGGCACTTTCGAAACCGCAGGTCATTACCTACTGCGGGGGTGGCATTGCCGCCACCAGTGTGGCGCTGGCGCTGGATATGCTCGGACACAAGAACGTCAAGGTCTACGACGCGTCTCTGACCGAATGGGCCGCAGACCCTGAATTACCGATGGAAGCCTAGAACCTATCTCAACGTCACGCGACAGAAAGAACCAGCTAATGGCCAACAAGTTCAGTATCGACGCGAAGGATTTCGACGGACCCGTTCTGCTCACCGGCGCCGGCGGTTGCATAGGTAGCTGGGTACTGTCATTACTGGTCGATGCCGGAGTGCCGGTTTTCGCGCTCGATCTGGTCAAGGACACGCGTCGCCCGAAACTGCTGATGTCCGATTCCGAACTCGGGCTGGTGAAATGGTTTGTCGGCGATATTGCAGAGCCGTCAACGATCATGAATGCCGTTGAGGAAAGCAAGGCAACATCGATCATTCACCTCGCTGCCTTGCAGGTTCCGTTCTGCAAGGCCGATCCGATTGCCGGCGCCAGGGTCAACGTCGTTGGAACCATCAACGTATTCGAAGCTGCGCGCAAGCACAAGCTGACGCGGCTCGCCTATGCCAGTTCAATTGCCGCCCACGGCGTGTTTGACGCCAAAACCCTCGCTACGCTTTACGGCGCCTACAAATTCTGCAACGAACAGACTTCGCGCGTTTACATGCAGGACTGGAAAGTTCCCAGCGTGGGCATGCGCCCCGGCGTCGTTTACGGAGTCGGCCGCGACCAGGGGATGACTTCGAAAACAACCGTCGCGATTCTTGCCGCGGCGGCAGACAAGTCCTACACCATACCGTTTACCGGGCCGGTTTCCTGGCTCCATGCCGGAGAAGTCGCCAGCGCATTCATAAAGGCCGTTTCGCAACCGCGCACAGAAGCCGTTGTGTTCGATATCAACGGCGTTTCTTCGACGGTGGAAGAGTCGCTTGGCATCATCAAGAAAATCGCACCGGGTTCGGACATCAACGCCAACGGCTCGTCGCTGCCCTTCCCGATGGACTTGTCGGATGACCCGTTGCGCGCCTATCTTGGCGATTATGGACAAATGCCTCTCGATGAAGGCATCGCGCAAACGCATTCCATTTTTCGCTCACTGCTCGAAAAAGGCCTGATCAGCGCCGACAAGCTGGACTGATCGCCAGCCAAACCGGTCACGCCCCCATGGCTGCCGGTGTTACGGTAAGCCGATGCCTGGCTCGTCGGCAACGCCAACCAATCGCGGCACATTGGTCTTGACCGGCGCGATGTGTTGGTGGCCACTGAGCCACCGCTCCACGACTTCCCATACCGGCTCGCCTTGCGCATCCGGGGCGGTTGATCCCCAACTCGCCACCCGATAGCTGCGATCCGCGTCGATCAGTTCGCCGTTGAGCCGCATGTCGCTGATGCGCGACCCGATCGACTCGCGCGGCGCACACGCATAGGTCAGTCCGCCGACGCGCACCATGTCGCCGCCCTGTTGATAGTACGGGTCGGGGTTGAACACATTGTCGCAGACGTCTTCGAGAATGGATTTGATCTGCTCGCCGGTCAGTTCGTTTACGCTCACCGACGGATAGGTGATCGCGGTCTGGTTCATGAGGTCTTCGCGCGTCAGCGTCTCGCCCGGCAAGATGCTGGGCCCCCAGCGAAAACCCGGCGAAAACGCGATTTGCGCGTCCTTGACTTCCATTAGCGCCCGAAGAATCAGTTCGTCGAAACTGCCGTTGAAGTTGCCGCGCCGGTACAGCAGCCCGTCGGTCACTACCAGTGGTTGGGAAAGCTTGTTCGCAAAAGGCCCGCGTTTTTTCTCGATCAGCGCCGCCATCTCGGCATCCGCAGGCAAAAGATCGGCGAACACCGGTAACAGCCGGTAGCGGTAATCGGCAACCTGCCCTCCCCTGACGTCGAAATCCAGCACGCCGAGGAACTTGCCGTTGGAACCGGCGTTGGTCACCAGTGTCGTACCGTCGGCGTTCTCGACCGGCACCGGCGCAGGCACTGCGTCGTGTGTGTGGCCTCCGAGTATCGCGTCAATCCCGCGAATCCTCGATGCGAGTTTCAGATCGATGTCCATGCCGTTGTGCGAGAGCAATACGACAACGCCGGCGCCGGCGTCCCTGGCGTCGTCGACAGTTTTTTGCAATTCGCGCTCGCGTATGCCGAAGCTCCAGTCGGGCATGAAGTGGCCCGGGTTGGCAATCGGCGTATAGGGATACGCCTGGCCGATGATCGCGACCGCAACGCCGTTCACTTCGCGCATGACGTACGCCGGGAACACGGGGTCTTCGAAGTCCCTGGTGCGTACATTCTGGGCAACGAAATCGATACGGCCACGCAAGTCGTTTTCGATCAGCTCAGTAACCCGCTGCGCACCATAGGTGAACTCCCAGTGGGCCGTCATCACGTCGACACCCAGCGCGAGACAGACGTCGACCATGTCCTGCGCTTGCGTCCACAGCGCGGTTGCCGATCCCTGCCAGGTGTCGCCGCCGTCGAGGAGTAACGCGCCGGGGCGCCCCGCACGCAAGCGCTTTACCAGCGAAGCAAGATGCGCGAATCCGCCCGCCTTGCCGTAGGAGCGTGCCGCCGCGGAAAAATCGAGAAAGCTGAAGGCGTGTGCCTGGGCCGTGCCCGGCGCAATACCGAAGTACCGCAACAACGCCTCGCCCAC
>LJTS01000138.1 GCA_001304425.1 Betaproteobacteria bacterium SG8_40 | reverse complement strand
GAGCCCCGGCACCAGCGACAACACCTCGCGCGTTGCACTCATCGCGTCGAACGCTTTCTGGTGGCAGTGGCCGTGCAAGAGCGCTTTCTGAGCCATCGGTGCGAACGCCAGATCGAACGTGCCCGCCTTGACTTCGTTGGCGATGAATTCCTCGAACAGAAAACTCTGCTGCGCCAGATATCGCGCTTCTTCGCCCAGATCCATCACCAGGTATTCGTCACGCAGCGTCAACAGACAGGATGGTTCGAGGCCGATGACCGGACAACCGCGTTCGACGTACGGCTTGAGCGCCTCTATCATCCTGCTTGCCTCGTGACGCGCCTGATCGACCAGACCGCTGGCGAGAAACGTGCGGCCGCAACACAACGGCCGCTTGTCGTCCCCCGCAGCGAGCAAATTGACCGTGTAGCCGGCTGCTTCCAGCACGGCGATGGCGGCGTTGAGATTTTCCGGCTCGAACCAGCGGTTGAACGTGTCGGCGAACAATACGACTTCCCGCGTCAACTGCTCGGCGGGTGCCGCGGCGGGTGTTACGAGCGAACGTTTCGACCACCGCGGCAGGCTCCGATGGCGGCTGATGCCCACGGTTTTTTCCAGCAACACGCGCACGAACGGCAAGCCGGCAAAGCTGTTGGCAAGCGCCCCAATACGCGATACCAGCGGTGCGTAACGCGGCAACCAGGAAACCATCCGCTGTCGCAAGCTCACGCCGTGACGCTGCGCGTAATGGTGCAGGAACTCGATTTTCATGCGCGCCATGTCCACGCCGGTCGGGCATTCGCGCTTGCAACCCTTGCAGCCGACACACATCGCCATGGTGTCGTAGAGCTGTTCCGAAGTGAGTGCATCGCGGTCCATCTGTCCGGACAAAGCCAGACGCAGCGTATTGGCACGCCCCCGCGTCAGATGCTGTTCGTCACGCGTTGCCCGGTAGGACGGGCACATCGTTCCGGCGTCGAACTTGCGGCAATGGCCGTTGTTGTTGCACATCTCCACCGCTGGCCCGAGCCCGCCCCACTCGGACCAGTCGAGCACCGTGCGGATCGGCGCGACTTTATAGCCCGGCTTGTAGCGAAACAGCGTGCGGTCATCCATGCGCGAGGGCTGCACGATTTTTCCGGGGTTCATGATCCCGGCCGGATCAAAGATGCGTTTGATCTCGCCGAGCGCTGCGGTCAGCCGCGATCCGACAATCGGTTCGATCCACTCCGAGCGCACCAAGCCATCGCCGTGCTCGCCGGAGAATGCGCCCTTGTACTCGCGCACCATCGCGCAGGCTTCCTCGGCAATGGCGCGCATTTTCTCGGCGCCGTCGCGACGCATGTCCAGAACCGGGCGCACGTGCAATGTCCCCACCGAGGCATGCGCGTACCAGGTTCCGCGCGTGCCGTGTTTCTCGAATACCTCGTTCAACCGGTGCGTGTATTCGGCCAGGTGTTCGAGCGGCACCGCGCAGTCTTCGACGAAAGACACCGGCTTTCCGTCGCCTTTCATCGACATCATGATGTTGAGGCCGGCCTTGCGCACTTCCCATACGGCTTTCTGAAGTGTCGCGAGCCGGCTGAGTTGTTGCTGACGATCTTCGCCGGCAAATTCCACCAGCAGGATGGCGTCCGGTTCACCCTCGACAAACTGGCGCACCGTCGCGTTGAACGCGGGGTTGGCGCGCGCCAGCTCGATCATACGATTTGCTGCGCGCACTCCATCGCCCGGTAGAAGCTCGGGAAGTGCACCACGCCGAGCACCTTGTGCGCCGGCAGGCGCGCGAGCTGCAGGGTCAGTCGCCGGGAAAACGCCAGCGTGCCTTCCGAGCCGACCAACAAATGGGCAAGGTTGTAGTCGCCGCCCGGATGCACCATATCGATGTTGTAACCCTGTACGCGCCGCAGCACCTTCGGCCAGCGTTGCGCGATCTCTTCGGCTTCACGTTCGACGATCGCTTCGACCTGCCGGACCAGGCTGCCATTGGCGCCGGCTGGCGCGGCGGACTGCCCGATCGGCCCAAACCGAAAGCCGCTGCCGTCGGCCAGCCAGGCGTCGATCGCGGCGACGTTGTGCACCATGTTGCCGTAACGGATCGAGCGCGCCCCGCAGGAGTTGTTGCCGGCCATACCGCCGATGGTGGCCTGGGCCGACGTCGACACATCGACGGGAAACCACCGACCGTGCGGTCGCAGCACGGCATTGAGCTGGTCGAGCACGACGCCGGGCTGGCAGGTGACTGTCCCGCCGGGAATGTCGATGTCGACGATCCGGTTGAGAAATTTTGAGCAGTCGATGACCAGCGCGACGCCGACGGTCTGGCCACACTGTGAGGTACCGGCACCGCGCGGCAGGATCGGCACGCCCTGTTCCGCGGCGATCTGGATTGCCGCATGCGCTGCGTCCTCGTTCTTCGGGATGACGACGCCGATGGGGTCGAGCTGATAAATGGAGGCATCGGTCGAATACCGGCCGCGCGAAAAGGCGTCGAACAGCACTTCTCCGTCGACGTGCGCGCGCAGTCTGGCAGCCAGCGCCGTAGCCGCGGAAGTGTTGCTGGAGCGGGTTGCGCCTGCCGGCGCCTTGACTGCTTCGGGCTTCATGGTTTCGCGCCAATCATACCGGAGGTGTCCAAGCCCGACGCCACTGGTTGTTGACGTAGACTGTTTCGATTAACCTGCCGCGCTTGAACGCCAGGGCATGAGACATGACGAAACACTTCACGAGCGGCAGGCACTTCCTGCAAATTCCCGGTCCCACCAACGTGCCCGACCGCGTATTGCGGGCCATCGACCGTGCCACGATCGATCACCGCAGCGAAGAGTTTGCCGCGCTCGGCCATGAAGTCCTGCAAGGCCTGAAAGCCGTTTTCAGGACGCAACAGCCGGTGGTGATCTTCCCGGCCTCAGGCACCGGCGCCTGGGAAGCCGCGCTGGTCAACACGCTCTCGCCCGGTGACCAGGTGATCATGGCGGAAACCGGGCAGTTTGCAACCTTGTGGAAGAACCTTGCCCTGAAACTTGGACTCAATGTCGAGTTTCTCCCGGGCGACTGGCGCCACGCGGTCGACGCGGCGCAGATCGAAAGCAGACTCACGGCCGACACCGGACACGCGATCAGGGCCGTCTGCGTCGTCCACAACGAAACATCGACCGGCGTCGCCAGCGATATCGCTGCGGTTCGAAGTGCAATCGACAAGGCCGGGCACCCGGCACTGCTGATGGTCGACACCATTTCTTCTCTCGCCTCGATCGACTACCGGCACGACGAGTGGGGCGTGGACGTCACCGTGGCGGGTTCGCAAAAAGGCCTGATGCTGCCGCCGGGCTTGTCGTTCAACGCCATCAGCGACAAGGCATTGGCTGCATCGACCGGGGCGAAATTGCCGCGCGCTTACTGGAACTGGCAGGACATGCTGGCTGCCAACAAGAACGGATTCTTTCCCTATACGCCGGCCACCAACCTGCTCTACGGGTTGCGCGAAGCGCTGTTGATGCTCGACGAGGAAGGCCTGGCCAATGTGCTTGCGCGCCACGCCCGTCATGCGGAGGCGACCCGCCGCGCGGTGCGCGGCTGGGGCCTCGATATCGTGTGCCTGCAACCGGAGGCATACAGCAATTCGCTCACGGCAGTGATGCTCCCCGACGGGCAGGACGCCGACGAGCTGAGGCGCGTCATTCTCGAACGTTTCAACATGTCACTGGGAACAGGTCTGGGCAAGTTCGCCGGCAAGGTATTCCGCATCGGCCACCTTGGCGATTTCAACGACCTGACACTGGCCGGCACGCTCGCCGGTGTCGAAATGGGTCTGTCGCTGGCGGGTATTCCGCACCAGAACGCCGGAGTCAGCGCCGCACTGGATTTCCTCGCCAGCCGTTAATGCGGGTCAGGTTCCCGTTGCAATGCTGGGGGCTTCGACATCTTCTGCCGAGGCACGCATCAGACGGTCTCGAATCGCGACCCACTCCGGAAGATCCGGCACGGCCTCGGCAATAATCAGTTCGCAACCGGCGCTGTCCATGCGCCGCAGCAGGCTGTACAGATGGTGCGCGTATTCCTCCGGTGTTTGCGGCGCAACCTGCCACAGCGCGGCGCGCGTATTCGACGGACGGCCGCGGCGCGCCAGCACCGCAACCGGGCGTTGCGACGCTTCGCGGCGCAGCATGCTCTCCAGCGCTTCCGGCTCAACCACCCGCAGCGGCGTGCGTGGCGCGTAATGCGACGGCAAGGTCCCCGATACCCGCGGCGACGATGCCAGCGGCGGCACGACTTCGGATTGCAGCGTTTCGGCAATCTGTTCGGCGGTGATCTTGCCGGGACGCAGGATGACTGCGCTGGAATTGCGAAAGGCGACGATGGTCGATTCAATGCCGACCGGACAGTCGCCGCCATCAAGGATGTAGTCAACCGCATCGCCGAGTTCTTCGCGCACGTGCGCTGCGCTGGTTGGCGACAAACGGCCGAAGCGGTTTGCCGAGGGTGCGGCGATCGCGCCACCAAACGCCAGCAACAGGCGGTGCGCGACCGGATGTGACGGCACGCGCAACGCGATCGTGCTCTGGCCGCCGGTGAGTTCGCCCGGCACATGCGCGGCACGCGGCAGGACCATGGTCAGCGGGCCCGGCCAGAACGCTTCGGCCAGCAGCCACGCCTCGCGCGGGACAACGCTGGCCCAATGCTTGAGGCCTGCCGTCTCGGCCAGGTGCACGATCAGCGGATGATCCGCCGGGCGCTGCTTGGCGGCAAACACCTTGCGTATTGCCGACACATTGGATGCATCCGCGCCAAGTCCGTAGACCGTCTCCGTCGGGAAGGCGACAAGCTTGCCGGCGCGCAGCAACGCCACTGCCTTCTCGATCTGTTCGTCGGAAACGTCTACTTGTTCCTGCATGGATCAATCACCGAAAAATCTACACACACAATGTTGCGACGCCTGCGCCGTTACTATTCCGCCGTGTCAATTCCACAGTGACAACTGCGGCCCGCTGCGGCCGGTTGCGCGACCGCACCGCCAGATGCCTCATTCAGTCAGCAGCCTGAGCGCTTCTTCGTACTTGGCGGCAGTCCTCTCCACAATGTCATCGGGCAGCGCCGGGGCCGGCGGCTGCTTGTTCCACTTCTGCGCCTCCAGCCAGTCGCGAACGAACTGCTTGTCGAACGACGGCGGACTGGTTCCGACCCGATACTGGGCGCGTGGCCAGAAGCGTGACGAATCGGACGTGAGCGCTTCGTCAATCAGGTACAGCTTGCCCGCCGCGTCGGTGCCGAACTCGAACTTGGTATCGGCGATGATGATACCCCGGCCGGCTGCGTACGCGGCCGCTTCGCTGTAGAGCGCAATCGCCTTGTCGCGGACCTGCGTCGCATAGTCAGTACCAATCAGCTTTTCCACCGACGCAAAGTCGATATTCTCGTCGTGGGTGCCGACCGCGGCCTTGGTTGACGGCGTGAAAATCGGCGCCGGCAGCTTCTCCGCTTCTCGCAGGCCGGCTGGCAACGCGATGCCGCAAATGGCCTGGGTCTTCTGATAATCCTTCCAGCCAGAACCGGCGACGTAGCCGCGCACGATCGCTTCCACCGGCAAGGGCTTGAGGCGTCTTACGACCATTGCACGTTGCGCGACCTGGTCCACCTCATCCGGTGCGACGACCGACTCGGGAGGCGTCGGCAGCAGGTGGTTCGCGATGATGTGCGCCAGCCGGTGAAACCAGAACGACGACATGGCGGTCAGCATGCGCCCTTTACCCGGCACCGGAGTCGGCAGGATCACGTCGAACGCGGACAGGCGATCAGTCTGTACAACCAGCAGGCGCTCGGCATCGACTTCGTAAATGTCGCGGACCTTGCCGCGGTACAGGAACGGCAGCGATTTCAGATTCGTTTCAAGAATGCTGGGAGGCGTGGGCATGATAAGGACGTTGCCTTAGACCGGCTGCAACGGCGATTCGGCGCGCGCTGCAACAAGTGTTGATTTGATCTCGAGTGCGGTACCCAAAGCAGCATCTGCTTGCTCCGACAATACCGTGACATGGCCCATTTTGCGCCCCGGGCGCGGCGTGCTCTTGCCATACAGATGCAGCTTCGCCGTCCGGTGTTGCAGGACCCGATCCCAGGGCGGCGTCTGCTGCGCCCATAGATCGCCCAGGAGGTTCAGCATCACTGCAGGACAGAGCAGCGAAGTATCGCCAAGTGGCAACGAGCACATCACGCGCACCTGTTGTTCGAACTGCGAAGTAACGCACGCATCGATGCTGTAGTGACCGCTGTTATGCGGCCGCGGTGCTATCTCATTGACCAGCAAGCTGCCGTCGTCAACGACAAAATATTCAACACAGAGCACCCCGCGGTAGTCGAGTTCCTGAGCGAGCTTGATGGCACGGCTACGGGCGTTGGCGGCAATTTCGTCCGGCACGCGGGCCGGCACGATGGATACGTCGAGAATGCCGTCGGCATGCTGGTTCTCGGATACCGGAAAGGTTGTGACCTCGTCATCAAAACCGCGACAGACAACCACCGAGACTTCCTTGTCGAGCGCGAGAAATTTTTCCAGCACGCACGGCTCGGATTGAAGGCTTTGGAATGCCGCTTTGAGTTCGCCGCGGGACCCGACACGAACCTGTCCCTTGCCGTCGTAGCCGAAGCGGCTCACCTTCAGCACACCGGGCAGTAGACCGTCGATTCCGGCTGCGGCCAGATCGGCTTCCGAGCGTATGACCGCGAACGGCGCGACGCCGAAACCGTGTTCGTCGAGAAAGAGTTTTTCGCGAATTCGATCCTGGGCGATGGCCACGCTGTGTGCCGCTGGGCTGACAATGCAGCCCTCGGAAAGACGCTGCAGGCTTTCGGCCGGAACGTTCTCGAATTCGGTGGTCGCGGCAGCACAGCGTTTGGCCATTTCGGCCAGCGCATCCGCATCGGTGTATTCCGCCTGCAGGTGCCGGTCGGCGACGGTCCCCGCCGGGCTGTCGGTGCCGGGATCGAGCACCATGACCTTGTAGCCCATGCTTTGCGCGGCCATCGTGAACATCCGGCCCAGCTGACCGCCGCCGAGCAAACCGAGCCAGGCGCCCGGGGCGATGGCTCTTGACCGGTTGTTGGCTGCCGCGGTCATTTCTTCGCTGATTTTTTTCGTGCCGGTGTTGTCAGTGCCGGCACTTTCTTTTTCGCGACCGGCAGTTGCATCGCCTTCACGCGGGTTCGCTGCCGCGAGCGGAATGCCGCGAGCTTGCGCGCCAGTGCCGCGTTGGTGTTGGCGAGAACGGCGACCGCAAACAGTGCCGCATTGGCGGCGCCCGCTTCGCCGACGGCAAACGTTGCGACCGGGATGCCTTTCGGCATCTGGGCAATTGACAACAACGAATCCAGGCCACGCAGCGCGCGGGAGGTCACCGGTACGCCCAGTACCGGTAATGTGGTTTTCGAAGCGATCATTCCGGGAAGGTGAGCGGCGCCGCCGGCACCCGCGATGACGATTTGCAATCCTCGCGAAGCGGCGGTCTCGGCGTAGCGGAACATTTCGTCCGGCGTACGATGTGCCGACACAACCCGCGCTTCATAGGCCACCTTGAATTCGTCGAGAACGAGCGCAGTGTGCTGCATGACGCTCCAGTCGCTGTCGCTCCCCATAACCACGCCGACCAGCGGCGCTTTCGATTTAATTGCTCGTTTCATCGGTCTTAAAATCTCGTTGGCGGTTTACGCTACCGCTCGACTAGTCCTTGCCGATAACCGGCGAATGCGAACCATGGCGCGCGGTGTCTTCCTTGTACGGATAACGCACGTGCCCGTAACGAAGCAGCAGGACCGCACCGGAAATCAGCAGTATGGCTGCGGACACGCCAATCAAATGCCATACATCCAGTTCCTTGACATCGAGTATGACGAAGCGCGCCAATGCAACCATCGCAATGTACAGCGGAAACCTGACCGGCAGCTTGCCCGACTCATAGTAAAGGCCCACCATGGCCAGCACTTCCAGGTACAGGAACATCAACAACAGATCGGCCAGGGTGACCGCTCCGTTGCTGAGCATCAGCATGACTTCCTGATAGCCGGCAACAACGGTTGCGATGGCAATGACCATCAGGCCGATGTTCTCGATGACCTCGAGCCCGTAACGCGCATACCGCGCTACGTGCGTCTTGGTTGGCATCCGGGTCAGGCCGTCACGCTCGCGTACTCACCCCTGGCATATCGCTCCGCGATCTCTTCCAGCGCCACCGGCTTGATCTTGTCGGCATTGCCTGCCGTGCCGAATGCTTCGAACCGGGCCTTGCAAATCGACTTCGCGGCGAGCGTCGCCGGCTTGAGGTACTTGCGCGGATCGAATTCGCTCTTCTTCTCGTTGAAGGTGCGGCGGATCGCGCCGGTCATTGCAAGCCGGATATCCGTGTCGATGTTGATCTTGCGCACGCCGTGCTTGATGCCTTCCTGAATTTCTTCCACCGGCACGCCGTAGGTTTCCTTCATCTCGCCGCCGTTCTCGCGAATCACTTGCAGCCAATCCTGGGGCACGCTCGAGGAGCCGTGCATGACCAGGTGCGTGTTGGGAATTTTCGCGTGGATCGCCTTGATGCGGTCAATTGCGAGAATGTCGCCGGTGGGCTTGCGCGTGAACTTGTAGGCGCCATGGGAAGTACCGATGGCAATCGCAAGCGCATCGACACCGGTTTGCGCGACGAAGTCGGCGGCCTGGTCGGGATCGGTCAGCAACATGTCGTGCGTCAGCGCGCCTTCCGCGCCCGAGCCGTCTTCCTTGCCGGCTGTCATGGTTTCCAGCGACCCGAGACAGCCGAGTTCCCCTTCCACCGACACCCCCACACAGTGCGCCATATCGACAACGCGACGCGTGACGTCGACGTTGTATTCGAAGGAAGCTGGTGTCTTCATATCCTCCATGAGCGAACCATCCATCATGACGCTGGAGAAACCGGAGCGGATGGAACGCTGGCACACGGCTGGAGACCCGCCGTGATCCTGGTGCATGACAACGGGAATATGCGGATACTCTTCGATGGCCGC
>LJTS01000137.1 GCA_001304425.1 Betaproteobacteria bacterium SG8_40 | reverse complement strand
TCAATGCCTATTTAACTGCCGATGAAACTACCGAGGGGGTTATCTATGCCGTGGGTGAGCACATCGGAGGACAGGCACTGTTTATTATGGATGGCAAACTGCGTTACAGCTATTCCACGCTCGGATTGTACTGGCATGATTTTGACGGCGATGTGAAAATCCCTTACGGAGATATCAAAATCACTCTGAAACACACCATGAAGGAGCCAAAACTGAACGGTCCTTCTACCGTCGAATTCTTCATCAATGATAAAAAAGTGGGCGAAATGGACATTATTGCGACGGTCTATGGCGCCTATACCGGTCATGAAACCTTTGACATTGGCCGGGATGAGGGCATGCCGGTGAATGAAGAATATGCAGACAAAGGTAAATTCAAATTTACCGAAGGGCAATTGCACAAGGTCGTGTTCGACATCAAGAATCCCGAAGAGAAAGTGGGTGCCTCTGAGTATAGCGTGATCGATTAATTTGACGATTCTTCTGAAGGAAAGAAGCTGCTAGGGCTGTGGTCACGTTGTTCTGGCCACACCCTTGTCGGTTCAAACACACGAACATCGCCCATCTGGCATACGCCGGGTTCCTGAGCCCTGATGCTTTCAGAACGGGAATGACAACAGTCAGTGCTTGTGCCGCGAGGAGTCCCGGCCTTTGCCTTTTGCTTACCGCTTCCGTTTCTGAGGAATTTTCGGAATAGTACAATCCGTACCGACCAAACGACGGGAGATGAACAGTGGCGAAGATCGACACACGTGGCCTGACGGTCCACTTCATGGATGGCAGCAAGATGCGCTTTACCGGACCGAAGCAGGCGAAGGACGACTGGGACGCGATTCGAAAAATGCAGCTTGTTCTGGATCGCCCCTATCTCTGTCTCGAAACCGAAGACAGTGCGATGATCATTCCGATGGCGAACGTGAAATATATCGAAGCCTCGCCGAAACCATCCTCAGTTCCGGAATTCTTCCTGAAGGACGTTCATCTCGTCGGGGAATGAACCGGTCGATAACAAGGTTCTTGCGTAACCATGGCTGCTCAGTAGTATTCCTTCGGAAACGCCATGAACAGGACATCCTGCACGCGTTGCCACCAACTGCGCGCGGGCTGTCTCGTTACCGTCTTCTGGTCGTGGACCCAGCGTAAGCTTCCGTCGCCCTCGAGCTTGACCTGCCAGCTGTTTGCCGGACGCATGTCGCGTTCGATGAGTTCGGCCAGCGCTTCACCCAGACCTCGGCTCTTTATGAATACCCCCATCTCCGTATTGAGCAGTGCCGACCGGGGATCATAGTTCATCGATCCGATGTACACGTGCTCGCGATCGACCACCATACCCTTGGAATGCAGCCCCATGAATCCAGCTTGTGTTGGCGGTGTATCGGACACGAGTGGCTGGATCGCGGCATCGTGTCGCATCTCGTACAATTTCGCCCCGGTTTCGAGAAGGGGTTTACGCCACTTCTTGTAGTGACTGTTCACGGCCGGAACGTCATGTGAGGCGAGAGAATTGGTCAGGATGTTCATGTCAACGCCGCGGCTGCCCAGCTCATGCAGTAAGGAGATGCCACGTTCAGCGGGAATGATGTACGCGTTGACGATCAGCAGCTCTTCCTGTGCCGACAACATCATTTCGTGCTGACGCTGCAGCATGACGTGCTCGATGATATCGCCTTCAGGATAGTCCGAATCGACCTCGCTGGTCCCCGGGTGAAGCCGCTCCTGCAGGTTGGCAAACTCCGCAGACCATGCCTTTGGTTCCAGCGTGAAATTGGCAAGCGATCCAGCCGCCTCGAGGCGATGCAACAGTTGTAGGTAGGCTGCGTCCTGCTCCGCGTCGGTTACGGCTAACTTGAGAGCCGAAACCGGCATCACCCACTCACTGTTCCAGTACTCGTCAAACACCTCTGAGGCCTGTCGTGCCACTGGCCCGATGCCCAGCACGTCGAGATCATGAAAATTAAACTCGGCATGCAGTCCCATGTACTCGTCGCCTATGTTGCGTCCCCCGATGATGGCTGCCCGGTTGTCCACGATCAACGACTTGTTATGCATGCGCTGGTTGACCCGCTCGAACCGCGAGAGCGATTCACCGAGCCGCCCTCCGAGGTCCCTGCTTGTCCACGGGTTGAACAGCCGCAGTTCGATGCCGGGATGTTCTTCGATCAATGCAGCCACCCTGTCGCCCAATGCAACGGTGCTTGCGTCGCTGATCACGGTGTTCAGGTCGTCGACGAGAATTCGCACTTTTACGCCGCGGTCGGCGGCGTCGAGGAGGCGCTTGGCGAGCAGCCGGCCTGCGGTGTCGCCGTACCAGAGATAGTATTGGATGTCGATGGACTGCGTGGCCGAGTCCATCAGTGCGAGCCGCCAGAGCAGTCCGTCCTCATTGCTGTCCAGCAGTTCGAATCCCGATACATCAGGTCCATGTTCGGAATAAATTGCGGCTTCGATTTCAGAAAGCACACCTTGCGGTGCGGCTGGCACCGCGTATTCGGGCGCAGGGCGTTCATAGGGCGTAACGGTGATGGCGGCACACCCGACAAGAACGAGGCCGAACAAAAGCAAGAGGGTGTTGCGAGCGATCCATGCCAATTTGTACGGTTGATTCATTTGTCTGGTCACTCTGTTTTGCTCGGCAGCGACTTTACTCCTGTGTGTCCGCAATCGGCGATTCCGGCCGTGTCATCTGGGGTGGTCGGGCCCAGTCTAGAAATTCAATCCTGTCGAGAGGCTGCCTGCCCTCGCCCAGAACAAGCACAACCCGAAGACCATCGGTGTAGTAAGGGTCATTCGTATAGTTGTATCGAGGGGCAACCCGGTCGGAGTGCCCGACGCCCTTCACGTAGCCCACTGCGCGCAGACTTTGTGAGGCGGCCAGATCCAGCGAAATGTAAAGCCGTGCTTCGTCGACGACGGGATCGATCTTGTGGGTAACGATGGTCTTGGTGGTGAACTTGATCCCGATATCGCGGCTGATCTGCCCAACCCACACGTTCTGTCCGTCCATGGTGACCGGCGCCAGCCAAAGCCGCAGGTGATTGCGTTCGTCAACGGAGCGGCGCGTTTTCTGCAAAGCGATGTCCTGCGGCCGGTCAAATACATAGAGCGGTGAGACGGGTGACGTACGATATATCCAGCCGAACAGTGACGATGCCACTGTTCGCCATGCGGTTGCCTGGCGAGTCGTCTCTGTCAAATCCCATCCTCTGCGTACCATGGTCGCCAGCATATGCCGCCCGTCGCCAACGATGACAAAGTTAAGAGGGTCGCCAGCGGTCTCCTGATCGCCGCCAAGTACACAGCAGGGCAGTGCTTCCAGATAATTGCGCAGGCCTTCGAGATCCAGGTCCCGCACCTCGGCTTGCTCGTAGAGACGTTCGAAATCGACGCGCATGAAGTCCGCCTCGATTCCGGGGACCAGTTGAGCGAATTCGAACGATCGCAAGCTACGCTCACCGAGCAGTTCGACGGCAAACGCCTTGGCGCCCGGATCGAGATTCGTGTAGACGAATCCCGACACGGTGCTCTGAGGCGCGATGACGATAGGGATGTGTCTTTCCAGGAACAGATCGAGCCGCTTGTCAAAACTGGGTTTACCTTCGCCGCGGAACAGCCAGGCAACTTCCGACGGTGCGAAGTAGTTCGGGTCGATACTGAGCAACATGAGCACAAATTCTTCGTCCTCACGGTTCTCGATTTCGATCCAGACCGGTTGAATGTTCTTTTGCGCGAGCGGGATCTCAAACGCCTCAAGTGTTTCGTCCGCACTCAAGACCACCGCGCTCACTCGCACTCCGGCCTGGGTTTGCGACTCTGCACGTGCCCGGTAATCCAGCGAATCGGCCTGCCTGGGCGATGTGGCGCAGCCGAGTGCGAACGCTACGAACGCCAGAAGAAACAAAGGCAGACGCAGCTTGCATATTGTGTTGCCCGACCATGCGGCGGACTCTTGATGACTTTCGGGAGAGGTTGACATACCGTAATACCGTTGCGCCCTGTGCAGTGGATGATTACTTGGCGAAACCGGAATTTATCCAGTCTTCACTTCTGACACCCTCGGGCGGATTAACCTCCTCGGCGGGATAATATACAACGTTGGTAATAGTGGTCTTGCCATCGATGCGCTTCGTCATCCCGTACGCCGTGCCCTGGATGCCCTGGTGTCCCTTGCCGAGGCGCATTCTTGTTTCACCGCTGGGCGTTTCGAAGGTCAGGCCTTCGAAAGCCGTAATGATCTGCTTGACGTCGGGCTTCTTGCCTTTTGCTGCCGTCCGGGCTTTTTCGTAGGCCGCCTTGGTGCCAAGTATCGCCTGTACGATGTGATACGAAGTGAAAACGGGCGGCATCCCGAATCGTTGTCGATACGCTTTGCTGAACCAGCGGTTCAGCGCGTTATCGGGTGCGAACATGCTGTGCGGTCCGCGTGCGCCAATGATGGTGCCGTCCGGGATTCTGCCGGAAAGCGCATGCAGTGCCGTTTCGCCAGTCGTCAAAACCACCTTGCTGCGGCGGAACAGGCCGCGCGGCGTACCCTGCAGGATCAGCGCTTCGAGGTCGCCGCCCCAGAAACTGGAGTGAATGACATCGGGCCTGCTCGACATCAAGGCGGAAATTTCGCCGCCGTACTGGCTCGCGAACAGCTTTGGCATTTGCGACGTGGTGATCTTGATGTCGGGTGAGAGTGCTTTCATGGACATCTCGAAGTCGCGCCACGAATCCTGCCCCCATGCGTAGTTCTGATTGATGCCGGCGATATTCTTCGCTTCGGGGAAGTGCTGCGTGACGTATTTTGCTGCGCCGATGTTGTCCATGGCCGCGTGCGAGTTGGTTCTGAACACGTAGCGGTAGCTCGCGTCCTCGAATATGCGCGGTGTACCGCAATCGAAGAACACAGTCAGTTTCTTGAGTTCCTCGGCGATCGGAGCGACCGCCAGACAGCTCCCGCTGGAGATATAGCCGATCACCATGTCAACGTTCTGCGATTCGACCAGTTGCCGGTAACGGGTGGCCACACTGGTCGGCGGCCCGGCTTCGTCCATCACGACCATCTCGATCTGCGTTCCGCCAAACCCCTTGGTCTGGTAGGGCGCGGGCACTTCGCCGGCATTGAGCGCCTCGAACAGCAGCACGGCAGCATTATGCGCCGGCACGCCGAAAGGGGCTGCACCCGGGCCGGACAGGAAGGTGACGATGCCGATCCGGATCGGCTTGCTCTCGGCCATTGCGCTCTGTGCAAATGCGACAAAAAAAGCAAGAGTCAGCGTACTAACGAGTTTCACGAAGCGCATGTCGGTCTCCGCCTGGTAAGTGGGGGGCAGTCGTTTCTATTCGTCGGCAGGCGAGGTGACAACAACGAATTTGATGTCGGTCATGCCGGTGTTGTAAAGCGCGTGTTCCGTGCCGGGCGGAATAAAGATAACGTCATCCTTGCGTACTACTGTGCGCTTGCCTTCCAGTTCCATCAGGCCCTCGCCTTCGAGCACGTGATAGACCTGTTCCTGTATGCGGTGCTTGTGTGGTGCGACGTAAGCCCTCGGCTGATAAACCGAGATGCGGTAGTCGATACTTTTCGAACCGCATGATTCGGGGCGCACCAGCAGCTTCGAGAATGCGCCGCCGTAGTGTGCAGGCGGTTCGTCCCAGATCACCGTTGCCGCAGGCCGAATTGCGGCCGTGGGTTTTACCTTGCGCTCCGGTTTCTTGTCCTTGCCTTTTCTCGCCATTGCTTACTCCTTGAGTTGATGTGGGGCGCTCGTATTGAGAGCGCGCCGTTGTTATTCGCCTTGTCCCCGGATCGCTTCGACGTAGGCAGCCAGTCCTGAGCGTATGTCGAACCGCGGCTTCCAGCCAAACTCGGCCTGCGCGCGGGATATGTCAAGCGCGCCTTTCCTGACCAGTTCGATCCGGTTGCCGTGCCGGTACAGACCCGGTCCCACCGAAAGCTGCGAACCGGGAACCAGTTCACGGACGATGTCCGCGAGTTCTGTCACTGTCGCGGCTTCGCCGCTCGAAACATTGTAGACATCAAACCGGTGTGCCTGATGATCGAGTGCCGCAAGCACTGCGCTTACCCAGTCATCAATCCAGGTATGGTCAATCGCGGTATCGGCGCCGGAAGGAATGTGCAGCGCACGGCCTTGCAGTGCCGCGAGAACCAGATTGCGCGGAATGCGATCGCGCGGCAGTGCCGGTCCGTAGACCCATGACGTGCGCAGGTTGATGACTTCGAGCCCGTGCAGGTCGCGGTAGGTACGGCCGAGTTGCTCGACGGTTGCCTTGCAGATTCCGTAGGGTAATACCGGTTCCAGCGGATGCGTCTCGTCTATGCGCTCGGCGCGGAACGCGCCGTAAGCTTCTTCCGAGCTGATGTGAATGCACCGTTTGATGCCACCGATGCGCATCGCTTCGAAAACGTTGATCGAGCCCTCGACATTGATGCGCACGATGTTGATCGGGCTGCCGATGGAGAAAAGCACACCGACGATCGCCGCGCAGTGAATGACCGCGTCCGGCTTGTGCGCCAGCACCGTCTGCGCCAGCGCCGCCATGTCGGTGATGTCGCCTTGCACGCGCACGCAATGTTCCGGCGCGGCAATTCCAGCGTTTGGGAAGTGGGTGTCGAACGCGATCGCCGTATCGCCGCGCGCAATGAGCGCTTCCGAAACGGCTGCCCCGAGAAATCCGCCACCACCGGTTACCAGTACGCGCATCAGTCAGTCACCTACAGGTTAAACACGATCAGCCGCTGCTCGGTCATCTCCTCGATGGCGTAGCGCGGACCTTCGCGTCCGATGCCGCTGGATCGTACACCGCCGTAGGCGAGCTGATCAGTGCGCCACGTCGACGTGCCGTTGATGATCAGGCCGCCGACGCGCATGCGGCGAATGGCCGCGAAGGTGATTTCGTTGGACCTGGTGAAGATGCCCGCCTGCAGGCCGTATGGGCTTGCGTTGATTGCGTCAAACGACTCGTCGATCGCGTCAAACGGGATGAGGTTGATCACTGGCCCGAAAATTTCTTCGCAAACCACTTTCATGTCGGGTTTGACGCCAGTCAATACCGTCGGCTCGAATGCCGCGCCGTGACGCTTGCCGCCGGTGAGCGCGCACGCTCCGCTTATGACTGCCTGCTTTACCCAGTCTTCGACCCGTTTTGCGGCGTCCTCGTCGATGAGCGTGCCGACATCGGTGTCCGGGTCGAGGGGATCGCCGAGTTTGAGTTTTCGCACTTCGGCCTCGACCAGAGAAACGAAGCGGTCGTAGACGCTGCGCATGATGTACACGCTTTGCACGGAGATGCAGCTTTGTCCCGCCAGGCGCATCGAGTTG